>NZ_JBLLLQ010000002.1:0-74214 GCF_047737915.1 Lysinibacillus sp. NPDC056185 | reverse complement strand
GAAAAGCTAAAGCACAGTTGTCTTAAAAAATTAAGATCTATGCGGAAGCGAGGCAGTGTGTCATGGAGCACTATAAGTAAGTGTGAATCAAGCCCGGAATATTAATTCCGGGTTATTTTTTTGTTTTGGTACTGCTAGCGGTACCGCCAATATTCCGGAAAATCTTCGACAAGAAAAAGCCAAATACCTTAACTCAAAAAAATGGTAAATGGATATATATGTTAAGATAAAAAAAACGCTTTACTGTTAGTTTTTCAACAGGGATATTTTATTAAAATTGAGTAAGTTATTTTAAACTATGAGAAGGTGGTTTTCAAGTGAAAAATATTTTAGTAATCGGCGGTTATGGTCAAGTCGGTACCGTAATCTGTAAATCTTTATCTCAGATTTACCCTGGAAAAGTTATCGCGGCTGGTAGAAATTTTGAAAAGGCAAAAAGGTTTTCTTTGTCTATGAATGACAAGGTTCTGCCGTTGAAACTAGATATTTATAATTTGGAGGCATCCCATGAAGTATTTACACACACGCAGTTAGTAATAATGTGCCTTGACCAAAAAGATACTAATTTCGTTGAAATGTGTATACAAAATAAAGTTCATTATATTGATATTTCCCCTTCCTATACTATCTTATCAAAAATTGAAAGCTTACATAGTAAAGCCATTGAATTAGGAACAACTTTAGTATTAGGTGTAGGTTTAGCGCCAGGTTTATCAAATCTAATGGTCAAAAATTTAGTGAATCAGTTTAATAAAGTTAACAGTACGGACACATTTCTAATGCTTGGTATTGGTGAAAAGCACGGAAATGACGGAGTAGAATGGTTGCTAAATAATATAAACACTAATTATTCGATATGTGAAAATGGTCAAAATAAGTATGTAAGTAGTTTTACTGATGGTAAATATGTGGAGTTACCTAAAAAATATGGGAAAAGAGTTGCTTATAGATTTAATCTGGCTGATCAACATATTCTCACTAAAACCCTTAATTTAAAAAACGTATCTTCTCGCTTCTTTTATGACTCGGACCTTGCAACAAAAGAATTAGCAATACTTAAAAAGTTAGGAACTTTTAAGCTATTAAAATATAAATTCTTTAATAATATTTTTATAAATATATTTGTGGGAGCTTTACATATTTTTGATAAATTAAAAATAGGCTCAAATGATTATTTAATTAAAGCGGAGGTACATGGAGAAATCGAGGGAAAAGAAGGAACCATTGAATCTGTATTATTTGGTTCAAATAATACAGAGATAACAGGTAATGTAGCCTCAATATTAGGGAATAAGTTAATACAAAATAATTATTCAGCAGGTGTACACTACATAGAACAGCTTTTTGACTTAGACGATATATTATCAATTCTTGATGAAGAAATAACTTTTAAGTACGAAATCAAATCCTTCAACTAACGATCATTTTACATGAAGTAGCTATCCAAATAGTCGATGTGAAAAATTGTACTTAAACTATTCAAGCGGTATAGTTGATGAAGGAACTAAATATGAAATCGAAAAACTAAAAATTTAAATACAGACAGGAGTTTGCTACGATGATTAAAGGTTTCGGAGGAATATTTTGGAGAACTAAGAATCTTGATGTTATAAAAAAATGGTACAGTGAAGTATTGAAGATTGAAATAGAAAATTGAAATGGGACTATGATTAAACCCCAATCAGGAAATGAGACGATTTTTTCTTTCTTTACCGAAGATGACAGTTATTTTCCAACAGAACAACAAGTAATGTTAAATTTCCAAGTACATGATCTAAACGAGACGATTAAGCATCTTGAACAAATGGGTGTACCTCTTGCAAAAGAACAAGAGATTAGTGAATTTGGAAAGTTTATTTGGATTGAAGATCCTGATGGTCGACTAGTCGAGCTTTGGGAGAAATAGCGCGTTGTAATACGTTGCAAATATAAAGGAAGTGCCTAATTCTTTTGAATTAAGCACTTCCCCTTTTTCTTTAGTTTGATGTTGTTTTCAAAAAAGACTGAAGAGCATCGAAGAAACGCTCACCGTATTTTTCGAATTTTACTTCACCAATACCACTTACATGACGTAAGTCTTCTAGCTCTGTTGGCTTTTTGTCACATAAATCACGCAATGTTTTATCAGAGAACACCACAAATGGTGGTACCTTTTCCTCATCTGCAATCTCTTTACGCAGTAATCGTAAATGCTCAAATAGCGGATCATTATCTACAAGCTTACGAACAGTAACAGCTTCTTTTCGCATGACCTGTCGATTCCCAAGTAGAACTTCTTTGCCATCCTCTGATACATAAATGGTTGGAAACGTGCCATGTTTAACGGCAAGAACGCCCTCAGCAATTAAAAACTCAATAAAGGTTGAAACATCCTTAGAGGAATATTGGCCTTTTAAAATGCCATAGGTAGACAGCCTTGCAAAGCCAAATTCCGAGACCTTTTGGTTTTTGGAGCCAATTAACACTTGGGCCACCATTGTCTTACCAAATTTTTGTCCCATCCTTACAACACAAGCTAACACCTTTTGTGCATCTACCGTTACATCTTTGACTTCCCGTCCATCATTACAATTACTACAACGACTACAAGGAGCCCCTGCTTCGTCGTCAAAATACGTTAAAATAGCATTTTGTAAACAACCTTCAGTATGACAATAATCAACCATCGTTTGCAGCTTTGCTAATTCCTGTGAAATACGTGTTTCATCCTGTGTTTGTTCAATTAAAAAGCGCTGTGTTTGAACATCACCTGATGCATAAAGTAAAATACAGGCACTTGGCAAGCCGTCTCGTCCTGCACGTCCTGCTTCCTGATAATAACTCTCCATATTGCGCGGCATTTGATAATGAATAACAAAGCGTACATTACTCTTATCAATCCCCATTCCAAATGCATTGGTAGCTACCATTATGCGTGCTTCATCTTTTAAAAAGCGCTCCTGCTCTGACATACGCATGTCCTCTGACAGGCCCGCGTGGTATTTTGCCACAGCTTCGCCCGAGCGACTTAAAAGCTCATAGATTGCGTCTACAGCCTTTCGTGTCGCTGCATAAATAATGCCCGCTTCATTTTTATTTTTCACTAAATAATTTTTAATGTAGCGCTCTTTGTTTTCACCAATTAACACTGAGAAAGATAAATTATCGCGCGAAAAGCCGGTAATCACCGTCGAATGCTCGTCAATTCCTAACAATTGTCTAATATCATCACAAACAGCTGGTGTAGCTGTTGCTGTCAGTGCTAAGACAGTTGGCTTTTGTGGCCACAATGTAAATAATTTTTGGATTGCTCGGTAACTTGGTCTAAAATCATGCCCCCACTGGGAAATACAGTGTGCCTCATCCACAGCAAGTAAAGGTACAGATAAATTCGATAGTACCTGTAAAAATGTTGCACTCTCTAATCGCTCAGGAGCTATATAAAGAAGCTTTAAATAACCTGCACTCGCTAGCTGCATCGTTTCATTCACTTCTTGCACGGTTAAAGTACTATTTATATACGCGGCCGGAATATTTGCAGCACGTAATGCTTCTACCTGATCTTGCATAAGAGAAATTAAAGGAGATATGACGACTGTGAGGCCATCTAGCATGAGTGCCGGAATTTGATAGCAAATTGATTTACCTCCGCCAGTTGGCATCACACAAAGACTTGATTGACCTCGTAATGTTTGTTCAATAATTGGTTCTTGTCCATTGCGAAATGAATCATAGCCAAAATGATGTTGTAGCATTTGTCTTGCTTGCTCCATCCAACTTTTCACTCCTCAGTTGTTAGGCGAATAAGCTTATACTCGCCCTGTTCATTTTTATTTATTTCATATACCATCATAGAGTTCGTAAGTGCCTCTTGACCAGCAGAATTTGTTAGTACATATTCTATTTTGGCACGAACTACAATATTTTGGCCTTTCATACTGATGTTTTTAATCGATGTATTGTAAAAACGAATTTTCGCTTGTTTCGATGCGTAATTCGCTACCATATTATCCAGCGTGCTTTGCAAATCGTCTGAACCTACAAAAGGCTTTATAACACTAACATCATGATTTTCAACAGCTGCCTTTAGATGCTTATAAAATGTATCTAAAAATAGCTTTATCTCATCGGCATTATAAGCAAAAATATTCTTTCCGTATTGTTCAATAGCTTGCTGAACTGCTTCTTTATCGCCATGTTCAATATATGGATTTAAGTTTTGGGATTGAGTTAGTCGATCACTTGTCTTCATTGTACCTGAAATCCAGTCATCCAATAACTGTACAATATCTTTATATGGCAATATAAACGGCTGTGATACACCGTTTTGCTTGCGTTTAAAATAGATGCCCACAAGTTCACCATTCTCTGCTTCTAGAACCGGGCTCCCTATTAGTGTATTTTCTTCTGCATCTATGTAATAAGCTGCTACGCCGTCACTATATTTTTTAATGATGTGCGGTAAGCTATCGACATAAACAGCTAACTGATTTAATTCACCGTTATAGATGGTCGGCATCTTAACCGATGCATTATATGGCACTTCTAAAATGGCTATATTATAAGCTGTAGATATATAGTGCACATCAGCTTCCATAAGTTTATCATTATTAAATTGCACGAGAGCAGCTGGCTTTGAAGCAACGAGCGCACCATTTGTCAAAATATAGAGCTTAGCGTCTTCTTTTTTAATAATAACTCCTGCACCAATTCCGTTCTCCCCAACTACTTTTACTTCCGGTACAATTTTTTCTTGCTGCTTCGTCACAACTTTTTCCGATTTCACATCGGTCTTTTTAATATGAAACACTTCTGCCAATGTTTCATTTTCACAGCCCGTTAATAATAAAGCTGTTGCTCCAAGAATGAGCACCTTTTTCCGCATACGTTCACCAAAACTTTCTATCAAATCTGCCCTTGCATAAGGCACGATGTTGGTCACTCAGGCATTCTCACAAGATGAGAAGTTCATGGATTGACTTCCTCTATCTCAGCGGATATTTGTACACCCGCCAAAAAGTAACCTCACCCCGCATTCATCTCATCACCAAATACTGAATGCAAGATAAACATCTTTCTTTACTATCATAAACAAGGTTACTAAACGTTTCAAGTTTACATAATAGTATTATTTATGAAAAGGTGTTATGAAAATATTGCCCTCACCTTTTACTCAATTCGTTATACCTAAAAAATTCAGCTCTTTTTTAGGTTTGCTATGAAAAATGACTTATAATTTGCGGTGAAAATGTTATTTAAAAAAGAAGTCTTCTCGTTCATTAATTTTATAGACAATACATTGTCCATTTTGTTATGATGATTTTAGACAATATATTGTCTAAAAGAAAGGACATCTTTATGAACAATGACTTATTTCTAATGCAACAAATATATTCAGCCCTTTTTTCTGTTGGCAATAAAATTCAAGTACAATCCGATCAATATTTAGAAAAATTAACATCTAGACAATTTATGGTTATCCTAGCTATTGCTCATTTACCTGAAGATAAAGCATCGTTCAATAATATCGCAAGAAAACTAGGAACGACTAAACAGAATGTAAAACAACTAGTCACTACTATGAAAAACAAAGGATATGTAGAAATTGCCCCTAGTCAGCATGATAAACGTGCGGTCAACACTACGATTACTGAGTTTGGTAAACAAGTTGCGTTAGAGGCAGGAGAAAAAGGAACATATTTTTTAGCAGATCTTTTTAAAAATTTTTCTACTAATGAACTAGAGACAATGTGGGGTCTATTAAAGAAATTATATAGTTTTGATGGTGAAGAACAGGATGGTTTTGAAGAGCACAGTAATTTAACAATGGATGAAAATCAAAATGACGTTCAGCTGAAGGTTTTAAAGGAGTTTGAAAGACGAAGAAATCATATAGAGGGAGAATGAGAAATGAAAAATAAATCCGAGAAATTAATTAATATCGAAGAATTTGTCTCGGTTAACGGTGTAAATCATTATTTATTTCATTCAGGTACTAATTATGATAACCCAGTATTACTTTATTTACATGGTGGTCCTGGTAGTGTTGAATCTCTTTTTGCTCATGCTTTTCAAGAAAAATTAGAAGAAACTTTTACGATTGTTCATTGGGATCAGCGTGGTGCTGGAAAAACGCTTACTAAAAACCCCGATAAGTACCCTACAATTGATGTCATGCTAGAAGATTTATATGGAATTATTCAATATTTAAAGAAAAAATATAAGAAGGAAAAGATCGTTTTACTCGGAAGGTCTTGGGGCACTATTTTAGGAAGTATATTTATTAAGCAATATCCTGAAGACATTTCTTATTATATTGGCGTGGCACAAGTTGTCTCCTTTCTTGAAAATGAGCGTGTTGCTTATGAAAAAATGAAGGAACAAATAGTTAAAGCAAATGATAAGAAAGCTTTAAAAAAGCTTGAAGCTATAGGAACTTATCCTGGAGAAAAAATAAAATTTGATCGAGAGTTTTTAAAGAAATGTATGAAAATACGAAAACTTCAAGGGAAATATGGTTTAGCTGCGAAGAGTGATCTTCCTGTATTTATATCAGCATTTAAAAGTCCTATTTTTAAATTATCGGATCTTTCCGCATTTTCAAAAGGACTGAAAGCAAATAGCAAGGTACATGAATTTTTAGAAGACTTTGACCTGACGACAGAATCCTCAGTTTATAAAGTTCCCGTTTATTATATTTTAGGTGAAAATGATTGGCAGGCTCCCTCCATTATTGCCGAAGAATATTTTACTAAAATTATTGCTCCCCATAAAAAATTATTTATCATTCCAAATGCCGGTCATCGAATTATGATGGACCAAACCACCTTGTTTTCTGATGCATTATTACAGATCTTTAATAATGAACAGGAAGCGTCCAGATCTTATAAAAATTCATAATAAAAAATGAGAACTAAAGAAAAGCCGATTTTTAATACACAAAGTGAAATCGGCTTTTCTCGTGTCCTATAGTTGTAGCTTCGAAAAAGAGACATGTTCGTATATTAGCGCATGTCTCCGCATTATTTTTTCTTAAGCATAATTGTAGTAGCTATTATGCCAATCATTAATATTATAAAAATCATATAGGTAAATGTATGGTTACCTGTCACATCATAGCAATAGCCAATCAGTATAGGGATAATGGAGCTTATCATAAAGCCACCTGAAAGCACCATAGATGACCAGCTATTTGCCTCCTCGTCATTTCTTGCCTCATCCAATGGTAACAATAACCCAATTGGAAATAAGCCACTTAATACGATGCCTATTATGAATACTGCAATCCATAATAAAGTCCCTGAGCCTAACCATAGCAACACAAAGCCAATCAAGCCTAGGAGCCCTAAAGAAAAGAGCCAACCGATTCGACTGAACCATTTTTCCATTAGTATAGGAACCAAAATGTTTCCAATCATTTGTACAATAGACATAAATGTTAGCATAGAGCTTGCTGCCCCAAGAGAAAAGCCCTTAGCCTGTACTATCGGTACTAGCCATGACATTATTGAGAAGAACAAAGATGTTTGTATGCCAAAGTAAATTAAAATGGTCCAAGCACGGGCATTTTTCCAAGGATTCCGTGCCGCATTTTCTGTCAATGCCCCTGTCTCTGGCAGCTCTTGATTTTGTATTGCAAGTAACCATATACAAAGAGCAATGATAGCAAGTATTGCCCAACTGCCAAGTGCCATCGTCCAGCTCTCATGAAAATGATTATAAAATGTCACGGTTAACGCAGCACTCAATGTTGCCCCTGTTCCTATTCCAAATGAATAAATACCTACAACAGTTGTAAAACGGTTCGGGAATTTTTTCTTTATATAGGCATTTAAGATGGGTCCAATAAGTGCAATGGCAAATCCTGCAGCAAAACTTGTGATTACAAGTAGTACATAACTTTCTTTTAAAAAGCGCAGCCCATTTGCTAATGCTAGGGTCATTATTAAGAGCGTAATTGCTGTTTTTGTTCCGAGTTTTCTTTGTAATGGTACTGCGAACGGTGCAAAGAGACCCATACAAAACACCGGAATAGAAGTTAAAAAGCTCATTTTTGTATTTGATATATGGAGTGATTCCAAAAGTACATTAAATAGTGGTCCTATTCCTGTGACTGCTGGGCGCATATTGAGTGCAACGAAGAAAATACTAACAACCACAAGTACCATGGAAACACGCCATTGCTTTTTCTCCATACTTTCTAAAAACCTTCTCTCTATTTTACGGTTAAAAATTCAACTAAATTTGTTAGATCTCAGAATTCTCACTATTCCCTTTTACCATTTTTTCTAGTATCGGTCAATTTAATGGCAATTAATGATGAAAAGATGCGGCTTATTCTACTTACATTTTTTTAGGCGCAACCATTCCCAATAAGGCTAACGATTCTTTTAAAACAATGGCTACACAATGACAAAATGCTAATCGTGATGTTCTCTGGTTGTCATCGACCAATATTTTATTTTGAGCATAATATTTATTAAATACACGCGCTAATTGCAAAGCATATTTAGCAATTTGTGATGGATCTGCTTGCTCAAAAGCGTTGGCAATTACTTTCGGAAACTGTTCTAGTAATACAACGACTGGCCATGCTTGCTCCCCTAATGCTTCAAACGATACTTCGTAACTTTGTTCATTTGCTTTTTCCAAAAGAGATGAGATACGAGCATACGTATATTGAATATATGGCCCTGTTTCACCTTCAAAATGCATCATGTGCTCAATCGAAAACTCAATATCATGAAGACGATTATTTTTTAAATCGTTAAAAATAACCGCTCCTACACCAACCTGACGTGCAATGTTCTCTTTATCCACTAGATTCGGATTTTTTTCCTCGATATTTCGCTTCGCAGTGGCAATCGCTTCTGTTAGTACATCTGCCAATAAAACGATCTTTCCTTTACGCGTCGACATTTTTTTACCCTCTTTTAGGATCATTCCAAACGGCACATGCTGTAAATCTTTTGCCCAATCGTACCCCATCTTTTCAATGACTTTAAATAGTTGGTGAAAATGAAGAGATTGTTCATTTCCTACAACATAAAATGATTTTTTAGGGTCATATTGGTGTTTACGATAAAAAGCAGCTGCTAAATCACGTGTAGCATAGAGCGTAGCACCGTCTGTTTTAGTTATTAAGCAAGGTGGCATATTATCTATTTCAACGACATAAGCACCCTCGGATTTCACAAGCAGGTCTTTTTCCTCCAACTCTTTAACAACAGCAGCCATTTTGTCATTGTAGAATGCTTCCCCAGCGAAAGAATCAAAGTTAATTCCTAGTAGTTGATAAATGATCTTGAATTCTTCGAGTGATTCATCTCTAAACCATTGCCATAAAGCTAATGCCTCTTCATCCCCATCTTCCAATGCTTTAAACGCAGTACGTGCCTGTTCATTGAGTGTTTCATCCTGCTCCGCTTCTTCATGGAACTTTACATAAATTTTTAACAGTTCCTCGATTGGGGCAGCTTCAATTGTTTTTGGGTCTCCCCATTTTCGATAGGCAACGATTAACTTACCAAACTGTGTTCCCCAATCTCCTAAATGATTGATGCGAATTGCTTGATAGCCGTTTTTCTCGGCAATGTTGGCCAATGCATTGCCGATCACAGTAGAACGTAAATGACCCATGGAAAAAGGCTTTGCTATATTAGGTGAAGAAAAATCCAACACTACATTCCCCTTCGATTCCTGCTGAGTCCCGTATAAATTTTCTTCTTTTACTATTTGACTAAGCACTTGATGTGTAATCGTTGGCTGATGGTAAAATATATTGACATACCCACCTACTACTTGAACATCTTGTATGAACTCACAGCTTACATTGTTTTTTATGTCGGATGCGATACTATTTGGAGATTTTCTTAATTTTTTTGCCAATGTAAAGCACGGAAATGCCAAATCCCCTAAGTCCAAATTTTTCGGTTTCTCTAGTAAACTTTGAATGTCATTGACAGATAACTCATTATTTAATGCCCCTGCGATGCTTTTCGCGATTTGTGTATGCATGTTCATTCTCCTCTCAAATAATCAATTTCGCCTTGGCGTAATTGCGTCCGGATTTTGAATTGTGCCCGCACAATTCATTCCTTTAAAAATCTGTGACATCCGCTGGAGGTTTTAGGCCAACAAATGTTTCCTGTGCGAAAGCGCAGTGCTAACGTAGCGTCAGCAACATGATGTTGGTCACTCAGTCGTTGCCACAGGACGTGGCGTTCTTAGACTGAGTTCCTCTATTTTCGGTAGGTGTTTGTACATTCACTGAAAAGGGACCACAGCTCCTTTTCATCTCGTACCAATAGAGGTAAGAGACTTCTACTGAATGAAGATAAAAAAAGCCCCCGTCTCTAAATATAGAGACGAGAGCATAGTTATCCCGTGGTACCACTCTAGTTGCCATATCAATATGACCACTTTCCATTGTTAACGAGGTGACTCCCCGATATTCTCTACTACTAATTCGAGAACCTTCTCCAAAGTGCGTTTCATTTATGGCTACTGCATTAGGCTCACACCATCCCTAATTCGCTTTCCAGTAGCTCCATAAACTACTCTCTTTTTCATCGAATTTACCTGTAATTTCAGAACATTCTACAGGAACTCCAGATCGAAGTCAACAGCCTTTTCAGAATTATCAAGAAATAAATTGTACATTAAAAATGTTCTGCTGAATAATTAACAATAACACTTCTTTCAGCCCGCCATACATTTCGCACCTTATTTTTCTTGATGTCATAATACGAGAGTACGCTCTCTTTAGGTATTTCCAAAATACTATAACCCTTTTTTTCATCAATAAAACTAGATAAGAAATAAAACCCTTCTTTTTTTTCATCGAATTTAACGGAGCGAATTTTCGAATAAATACCACTACTATCTAGTAAAGGCTTTACGGTGTTGGATTGGATATCTATTTCTACAACATGCGAAATAGGACTGTCTACAGCTTCATCATAACTGATAATTACAGAGCTAGCATCTGGTGCCAATGATGCGCCACTTATTAATCTCTCTACATCGGCTATATGTTTTATTTGTTGACCTTCTATATTATAAATATCTAAACTGTGTTTAATCGGCTGTAATTTCGTTTGATTTTTATTAGCCTCTGTAAGTTTCTTCTGATCTTCGTTCTCGGAGAAAGAGACTACAATTAATTGATTATTATTCGGGTTATAATTAAAATCTAAAACACTTCTGTCCTTATTGTCTTCTTCCCATATTTGTATTTTCTTTGTTTGAAGATTGTACGTAGCTATATGAAAATTTCTAAATTCATCTCTTAATAGTACTCTCATCAAGATAATTTTTTGGTCTTTGTCTATTTGGATAAAATCAACGTTATTAAATAAAGTGGTTAACTGTTTCATTTGATTCGTGTTTAGATCATTTTCAAATAATTGTATTGTATGATCTGATATGCCATCAGCGAAATACAATTTATTAGTACGTTCAGAATAAGCGAAAGCAGTATAATCCGCCGTTTCCTTACTAAATAGTAATTTACTTTTATTTTGAATCTGGTCAAAATGATAGAATGTAAACTTCAAACTTTTAGGATCAAACACGTTGATGTAAAGATTAGACTCAGATGCGTTATGATCATCAATTGAAAATATTTTTTTACTAAAGACAATGCAAATCATTACGATGATTATCAAAATAAATGTAAATCTCTTCAAGATTCCCTCCCTTTCTACTATAAAGTTTGCCATTTCATACTACTATTTAAAGTACCCCTCACTCTTACCTTCTAGAACTCTCCCTGAAGATTATTTAGCTTACGGGAAATACCACGTTTTTAATATAGGCTGTTTTCGTATAGATTGTTGCTCTATTGAAAATACTGAATATGGTTGAATATAATGCATTTTCAGGAGGCGTTCAATAATGTGGAGATATGTGTATGAAGCAGTCGGAGAATTAGGAAAAGCAGATCAACTAGCCTTATTTAAGGCAATGAAACAAGATCTATATCCAAAAGAAGAAAATAAAATGGAAAAATTACTTCCTAAGATCAAAGAGTCTCGATTTTCGTCTGGTTTAGGTTGTCTTCATTGTGGAAGTACTGCGGTAAAACGTAATGGTAAATATCGTTCTAGACAAAGATATTTATGTAAGGATTGTGGGAAAACATTTAATGATATGACAAATACGCCTTTTTCAGGTTCGCGTTATCCGGAAAAATGGATTAAGTACATTAAAATGATGATAAACGGTGTTACATTACCACAAATTTCAGACTCCTTGGAAATTCATATATCCACCGCATTTTATTGGAGACACAAGATTTTAAATGCTTTAGGAAGTCACGGCTTCAATCAATTATCTGGCATCATTGAAAGTGATGAGACTTTCTTTCGTGAATCTTTAAAAGGTCTTAGATTTACACATCGTAAACCAAAAAAAAGAGCAGAAAAGGATGAAAAACGAGGAATTTCAAATCAGAAAATTGCTGTAGTTGTAGCCCAAGATCGAAATAACAATATTATTGCGAGGATGGCGGGTAGAGGTCGTGTGAAAGCAGAAGAAATTGATATGGTTGTCAGGGATTATATAGCTCATTCTTCTTTGTTATGCACGGATACAGCTACCAACTATAAAAAATTTGCAGCAGCAAAAAATCTTCAACACGAAACAATTAATCTTAATCAAAATCAACGAGTAAAAAAAGGGATATTCCACATACAACACGTTAATAACTTCCATCGTCGTTTGAAAGGATGGATGGAACGTTTTCAAGGTGTTGGTACGTATTATTTGGATAATTACCTCTACTGGTATCGTTGGCTTGAGATACATAAAAACTTAGCATTTGAAAATCGCGTAGAGCAAATGCTTATTTCAGCTTGTCAAAAATCTAACTATTTTACAGTTGAAGCATTAAGACAAAACAAAAAGCATCTTTTTTTAGATGCTTTTTAAGCAGATTCAGTGGTTTCATCGATATGTTGAATGAATATCTGAAAGGAAATGTACAGTAAATGAAAATTTCGGCAGTTTGTAACTTTTTAATAGATTTTAAGTCTAATCTATTAAACAAATATTGAGAGGTCTGGGATCTAATGAAAAAAATGTTTATAATATTCGTTTTGTTGTTTCTTGTAGGTTGTAATAATGAAGAGAAGAAAACTTTTGAGTTTGCAGGTGAAATTCAAAAAATAATTGTGATTGGACAAGGAACAAATGCTAAGTTAGATAAACAAGAAGTTGAAAATGCCGCTGAAATAAAACTTTTTGAAGATGCAATGCAAGATGCCACTATATTATCACAACCTCATACAGATGAAGGCCCTTTATATAAGCTTGAAGTGATATACGATGATAACTCGAAAGAAATCATTGATATATGGTATTACGCGAGTGCAAATACAGGAATCTTTTATATGAATGATAGGTATTCTTTGAATGAAGAAGCCGTTCCAGCATTAATTGAACTTTTGGAGTCTTATAATGGAGAAAAATGATTTACTGAACAAAATGAGTAAATAATAAATAAGAAAATCAACTACTTATTACGAACATCCAAAAATTTATGAGAAGTCATATTTAAACTAACTGAGTGCTTTAGTTAAAAATTCGGTTTACGAAATATCAAAACAAAAAGACAGAGTTCATTCTCCACACATCTTGTAGATTTAATCTGTCTTTATGTTTTAATAACAACAATCTTTACGAAAACAGCCTTAATATAATAAAAGTAAAACCAGTATTATTTGGCAATCGTCTAATGAATGAACACGTAAGGAGGGACGATATGGAGGAAACAATAACAGCAAGCGGCTTATCACGAGCTCAGGTGATTGAGGAGCTAATGACCGGTAATGGTCAAGCGATTCTGCAGCTTGCTTATACATATGTACATGATACAGCCCTTGCTGAAGATTTGACGCAAGAGATTTTTATCAAATGTTATAAGGCCCTTTCAACATATCAAGGGCATGCCAGTTGAAGTCAATACAAAAACAAGGATAGTGCGCACCTTATCACCATGTCCTACTTCATAAGGAAGGTTAAGCCTGTATATTTCTTTTGCTTTCATAAATGGTGGCGTTATTGCAATCGGAGGAATTATCGGAGCTGCAATTACTAAAAAACAAATTGCATCATTAATAGGAAATTGGACTGGGACTGTTGGGTTCGCCAAACTCATAGTATCTAAGATAATTTTATTCTTTATTAGCAAACCATTTTTCACTTAAGTATTGAGAAAACCCGAGAATAATCGTAATACTAATGCCAATTAAAATAAATCGTATATCATTATTAGGTAAAATTCTATTTATGATAAAAACAGAAATCATTACAATAAGAGCAAATGTTATTGAAAATAATATTTTTTTCAGCATTCGTTACACCAACTTTTTTGATATATTGTTTATTATACCAATTTTCAGGTTGTTTTCTCAATGGTATTAAGCTTTCCCAAAGCGCCGTTTGGTAATCTTTCATAAAAAGTTGTTATTCCACAATCTGGCCCGTTTGTTGAATAGCATGGCTAATATTTTTAAATAACTTTATTATATTCCATATGGCCTTATTAAAAATTAAACAACTTTATTATCAGTATACAGATGGAGAACAACAAAGTTCGATATTTTAAAGAGGTATTTAAAAGGACCAAACATATTTTATATGACTAATATGTTTGGTCCTTTAATTTATTTAACTTTTTTCGATTTTGGTCTTGATAATTATTTTCTTCCTATGTTTTCAATCATATTATTTATCTGTTTGTTTTTGCTTTTTTTTCAAATACTCAGCACGTATTTTTTCTAGTTGCTGCTTTTTATCAAATTTGGCAGGCTTGTTTTTTTCATGATACTTTGTCACAGCCTTCTGACCTTTGGTATCCAATTGATATTTCCCCACTTTGTTCACCTACTTTTCTTATCTTTAAAGAGAATCTATTCAACAAATATAATATACCTTATTTTACTGAAGTAATCCTTTTTACTTTATTAGTATACTGCCTAACCTTGCATTTATCAGTAAAAACTTAGAAAAATAATTCATAATCAATGTGTAAATATTTATTCGATTGTAATACTAGTACGGTTTATTTTATTTTATTTAGCGAACAATCTGCAACATGATAAAAACTACATTTCCCTCAACTTTTGGTACGTTTTGTAAAATTATGTCTTATAATAGGAATTGTTGATAAGCTATAAAGAAATAGATTGAGAGGTATACATATGAAAAAATTTTTAAAAATTTTCTCTATTACTATTCTTGTTATTATAATCGTGTCTTTAGTAGCTTTGCTATTATTTGGACGTAACAACCATGGTAATTTATCTGGAAGCGTTTCTAAAAAAATTGATCAATATTTGACAAATGAAAAATTTCAGGGAACCGTCCTAATTGCAAAGGAAGGTGAAGTTTTATTTACAAAAGGTTACGGATCGGCAGCCACTGATTTACCTAATAGCCCAAGCACGCTCTATCAGATTGCTTCATTATCTAAAACATTCACTGCAGTAGCAGTCATGCAATTAGTAGAAAAGGATCTTCTAAACTTAGATAATCCAATTTCGCAATACTTCCCAGACTTTCCGAATGGAGAGACTATTACAATAAGTCATCTATTAAGTCATAGCTCAGGAATTCCGGATTATCTAAAGAAGGATTTCAAATTTGACTACAGCAAAGAATGGAATCCACATGATATTGTAAATACCATTAGAGATTCTGAATTAGAGTTTACCCCAGGTAAAAGCTTTAGTTACAGTAATACTGGCTATGTAATGTTAGGGCTAATTATTGAAAAAGTCAGCGGTCAGTCATATGCAAATTATATAGAAGAAAATATTTTTAAACCGAGCAACATGTTTAATTCTATGTTTACGGTTCCCGTCGGTATACCGAAAGCGGAAGGACATGTAGATGGGAAAATCGGACCCTTAATACATAATTCTGCAGCGTACGCAGCTGGGGATATCATTTCTACTGCTGAAGATTTAGAACTGTTTGACAGAGCCTTGCGTAATAATGTATTGATAAACAAAGAAACATCAGAACTGATGAGTACGACCCATGCTAAAAAGTTTCCGAATCAATATGGCTATGGATGGTATACTCAAGATGTCATGGGGAAAAAAGCAGTTGGACATCCAGGAGGATATCCGAGCGGTTTCCGTCATTATGTTACACGGCTAAATGACGAGGAATTAACTGTGATCGTTCTTAGCAATGAGATGACAGTGAATTCAAAAAGAATCAACCGTAATCTTACATCCATCGTTCTTCAGCAACCAATTTGGATATGGGAAGAGAAACTTTAATTCCTTTTCTCAAATTTGATAAAAGATAATTTATTTTCATGTTCCTTAATCCATTCTTTAAATGGATTCTTTTCACTAGACATACTTTACACTCCCATCCGCAGTTACAAATATTGTAATCTTAATGTAAGTGTAAATCTATACCTTGTTGAAAGGTAAGGTGTAAAAGGAGTTAAACGGTCTAGTACAAGATGTACCAGACCTAGCTACACTACCTTCATTACAACTTTTAAACAGACATGGATTATTGACTAGGGATGATTTTAACAGAATCAGAAGAGAATCAGAAAGCTTTCGATTAGATTGAATTATATTGCATAAAAGCCACAACTCATTACGAGTGTGGCTTTATTACCTTAGTTCTTCGTAATATTTCTATTACGCTTAACTGCTTATCTAACTGTTTCTACATTTACTTCGTAATATTCAGCAGCCATTTGTAGAGTAACCTCTAAATTCTCACCAATCATTGAAACAGCTTTTACCTTCTCTAAAACTTCATCACGATAAACGTTTTCATTTCTCATGAATTCACTTTGTACAAAAACAATTCCATTTTCCATAATTAATCTTCTTCTTAGTTATGTATTTTCTATAATTGATTCCTTTTATTTAGCTCTTCTCTTACTTTTTCTAGTACTTTACCTAAAAGGTTTAATCCTTTCCACTTTGAAGGATTTGTAGCATTAGGATTATTACAATCCATTCCGATGCCCCAAATTTTATCGTAAGGACTAGCTTCAACCATAGTTTTATCTTTTGTATTAAGAATAATCGATTTGAGTTTTGGGCTAGAGAATTTATCTAACAACACTTCGTAATAAATCTTCTCCCGATTTTCCGACCAAATATTCTCATCAAACGGAATTTGACGACTTCTTCCTAACTTTTTACATTCGTCTGGAGTTTGTGCACGGATAATTTGTTGAGCAATCTTCTCTGCACCAAACAATTTAGCTTTACGATACATTACTGCTTGTTCGCTCCATTTGAATAACTGATTTTGGTGCTTGAATGGTGAATAATAAAAATTTGAAAATACATCTTGTTTACCCCAAAAGAATACGAATTCATTAGTTTCTTTCATAATAACACCTCCCATCTACCCACAATTGTAAGTTAATAGGAAGTGTTTGTCATTATAATAAAATTTAGTAAGTAATATTAAACTACATTTGGTTCAAACAACTGCCAATCAACATCCTCACGTTTACTTGGTAACCCACTTTTATCTGACATTGACCATAACTCTATTTCTTTCATGTAATCATGAATAGCATCTAATTGTTTCCCATATAGTTTCTTTGTAATAATTAATTTTATATATTCCACCATTTTATCCATATCTCTATCCTTCCACCTCAAATAATAGTTGCTTACGTTTCTCATCTAACTTAATCACTTCATACTCTTTTATAATCTTTTAAGTTTCTAACTTATCAAGAAGTTCATGCGTACAACTCATCATAAATCTGTTAGCTTGAGTTGAGTTGTCTTGTCTAAATGACTGAGTGATTCTAACCAATCCATAAATCCTTCTTTATTAATATCATCTACCGTCTCAATTTTTAAAAACTCTACAACTTTTTGCATCGTCTGGTTATAAGTCAACAAAGTCTTATGTCTTAGTCCTTGTAATTGCATTTGTCGGTTTACTATTTCAAGTGCTTGATCTATTGGGATTGAATCGGGCTTACGTTTGGTGGTATTACCTCCCGATTGCTTAGGTTGTAAGCTAGGCTTAAAAACAACATCATCCATTCTCAATTCTTTTACTTTTCTAGACATTTAGCATCTTCCTTTCAATAAAATATTAAAAGGTAATAAATTAGGGATAAATCAATTTCATTTACTTACTGTTCTTTCCCCTAGAAACGTTTAAAACCTTACTTTGTTGTCGATACGTATTTCCGAATCGCATTATCCCCCCTCCCCTATTCCACTCAAACACCTGACAACCCATAAACGTTAAACGTTGATTTAATAATGTTTATAGACTCTGGTACATATTTCATGATATACTAGTGCCATTGTGAAAAAAGGAGGAACTTGCATGATTCAAGTAAGTAATGTAGGTCTTCGCTATGGCGATCGTAAACTATTTGAAGACGTAAATATAAAATTCACACCGGGGAATTGCTACGGTTTAATCGGGGCAAATGGTGCTGGTAAATCAACATTTTTAAAAATTCTTTCTGGTGAAATTGAAGCACAGGAAGGTCACGTATCAATGGGTAAGGACGAACGTTTATCAGTCCTTAAACAAAACCACTTTGAATACGATGAATTCAATGTATTAGATACAGTTGTTATGGGGAACAAACGTCTTTGGGAAGTAAAAGCTGAAAAAGACGCTATCTACGCAAAAGAAGACTTTTCTGATGAGGATGGCATGCGCGCTGCTGAATTAGAGGGTGAATTCGCTGACCTAAATGGTTGGGAAGCGGACTCAGAAGCAGCAACATTATTAAACGGGTTAGGGATTGGCGACGAGCTTCACTATATGCTAATGGCTGACCTTGAAGGTTCTGACAAAGTCAAAGTATTATTAGCACAAGCTCTATTTGGTAAACCAGACGTTCTATTACTAGATGAGCCTACCAACCACCTTGACTTAAAAGCAATCCAATGGTTAGAAGAATTCTTAATTAACTTTGAAAATACGGTTATTGTCGTATCCCATGACCGTCACTTCTTAAACAAAGTATGTACACATATTGCTGACCTTGACTTCTCTAAAATCCAATTATATGTTGGTAACTATGACTTCTGGTATGAGTCTAGCCAATTAGCACAAAAAATGATGGCAGACCAAAACAAGAAGAAAGAAGAAAAGATTAAAGAACTACAAGCATTCGTTGCTCGTTTCTCTGCGAACGCTTCAAAATCAAGCCAAGCGACTTCTCGTAAAAAAATGCTGGATAAAATCGAGCTTGACGACATTAAACCTTCTAGCCGTAAATATCCATTCATCAACTTCCAAACTGGACGTGAAATCGGTAATGATGTGTTAACAGTGGATGGCCTTACAGCAAGCAATGAAGGCGAAACACTATTTAAAGATATTCGCTTTTCAATGAACAAAGAAGATAAAATCATTTTACTTGGTAATCCAATGGCAAAAACGGCTCTTCTTGATATCCTAATGGACGAAAGAAAAGCAGATGCTGGTACGTTCAAATGGGGCGTAACAACTTCTCAAAGCTACTTTGAAAATGATCACGATAAATACTTCGAAGGTTCAGAGAAATCATTAGTGGAATGGTTACGCCAATATTCTCCTGATGATGAAACTGAAAGCTTCTTACGCGGATTCCTAGGTCGTATGCTATTCTCTGGTGAAGAAGTGAAAAAATCTCCTTCAGTTTTATCAGGGGGCGAAAAAGTTCGTTGTATGCTGTCAAAAATGATGCTTGCAACAGCAAACGTTATTTTACTGGATGAGCCTACGAACCACCTTGACCTTGAGTCAATCCAAGCACTAAACGAAGGACTTATGCGCTTCAAAGGTGCGATGCTTTTCACATCTCATGACCATCAGTTCATCCAAACAATTGCAAACCGTGTGATCGAAATCCGTGAAGACGGCACAATTTTAGATAAACTATTAACTTATGATGAATTCCTAGAGTGGAAAGATAGCCAAGGCTTAAACTAATGAACAAAACAGGGTTCTCCTATTCAAAAAGGAGAACCCTGTTATTTTATTAATGAGTCTAGCTATTAGGCGCACTTGTAATGTTAACTATTACTTTGACGTAGTTGTCATTGCTACTTCCACTTGAGCATCTGACATGCGTTCATGTTCTTGTACCTTCTCGGCAGTTTCTTCATATTGTGAGATCATCCGTGTATCTGGTGAAAATACTGCAAGTAGCAGTGATAACAATAGCCCCGCCATCATTAATCCACCAAATAAATACGGTGATGCCCCGTATTCTGTTGCTAAAGATGTCCATAGCATTGGTCCAAATCCGACGATTGCCGCAGCGATTTGATAGCCAAAGGATAGCCCCGTATAGCGAACATTCGCTGGGAATAATTCAGAGAAAAACGTACCTTGAGTCGCGAAAATGGCTGCCCATACGACACCAAGTAAAATGACTTGCAACATAAAGAAATAAGTTGAATTGATTGGAATCAATACGAAATATGGAATCGCTAACAGTAACATTGTGATAAGGCCACCAATATAAATTTTCTTTCGACCTATAAAATCTGAAAAATATCCAACAATGGGCATTGTTACAATCATTGTTGCACAGCTTAATGTTAGTGCAAACAATGCGACATCCCTTGTGTAGCCAATATACGTAGTTGCATACACTAAAATAAATGACATTAAAAACACATTAAAGAATCCATCCCCTATTTTTAATCCTATAATGCGGAAAATATCTTTTTTGTTATATTTGAAGACTTGGACAATTGGTAATTTAGCTAATTCACCATTGTCTTTTTTACGTTTAAATTCAGGTGTTTCTTCGATTCCGCTTCGAATCCATATAGCCAGTACTATTAAAACTGCGCTAAATAGAAATGGTAAACGCCAACCCCATGCCATAAATTGAGCTTCTGTCGTTAATGAAGAAATAAGTGTAAAACTAAATGTTCCTAAAACTAAACCGATTGGTACACCAAGCTGTGGAATAGAACCAAAAAAGCCACGTACCCCTTTTGTAGCCGATTCAGTAGCTAGTAACACGGCACCTCCCCATTCACCACCAAGTGCAATCCCTTGAATAAGTCGCAAAATTACTAAAAGCGTTGGTGCGAGTAATCCAACTTGTGCATATGTAGGTAATAAACCTATCAAAAAAGAACTACCGCCCATTCCTATTAAAGTAAGCATAAGCGAGGCTTTCCTTCCGACACGATCACCCATATGTCCAAAAATTAAACTTCCAATTGGACGAGCTGCATATCCAGCTCCAAACGTAGCAAATGCAATTAAAATCGAGATTGCCGGATTAGTCGAAGGGAAAAAAAGCGTTGTAAAAACTAATCCCGTTGCAGTACCATACAAATAAAAATCGTACCATTCAATGACTGATCCTGCTAAACTTGCTAATAATATCTTCACATTTTTCATAGAATCCCTTCTCTCTACATTCAATTTTTTATGTCATTCACTTCAACTAAAAATGCGTTACGTAAAACGTGCTTTTGAATTTTTCCAACAGGAGTACGTGGAAAATCAGTCACAAATTCAATACTATCTGGCACTTTAAATTTCGCGAGGCGTTCCCGACAATGTGCAATCAATACCTCTTCACTTAGAGTAGCGCCAGCTTGTAAAATAACATACGCTTTAATAGCTTCATCACGCATGTCATCGGGTACACCAATGACGGCTGCTTCAAATACTAATGGATGCTCTGTTAATACACTCTCCACTTCATTCGCTGCCACATTTTCACCTGAGCGTTTAATCATATCCTTTATTCGATCAACGAAATAAAAATAACCATCTTCATCAATACGAGCGTTATCCCCTGTTAGTAACCAATTATCTTTAATAGTGTCGTTTGTCGCTTGCTTGTTTTTAAAGTAGCCTTTCATTAAGGTTCTTCCTGGTATCCCTTTAACGGCAATTTGACCAATCTCCCCTTGATTTACAGGAATTCCATGTTCATTTACAAGCTGAATCTCATAACCAATGCTTGGTCTACCAATGCTCATATTTTTCCGTATTCCAAATAGAGGATTTATCAGTGGAATCCCCACTGTTTCGGTCAAACCGTACAGTTGCAATAATTTCACATCAAATTGCTCCTCAAACTGGACTAATTGGTGTTCAGCAACTGTCTGTGCAAAAAGGACAAGTCGTAAAGGATTATCCTTCGCCTCTTTTTCGTAATCTTTTGCTAAAATCATACGAATAGGAGCAGCAAATAAAGAACCAACTGTTCCTCCTAATGCCTTTGCTTGTTTAAAATAACGTGAAGCACTAAATTTCTCAGTAACTGCAATGCTTGCCCCTACCACGATGGCTGACATCGTTGAATAGTATTGGGCATTCCCATGGAAAAGCGGTAAGACAATAAATGTTCGATCTTCAGGTGTTAAAGCTATTGAACGAGCCATTAACTCACCCGTGTAAATATAATTGGCATGTGTCACTTGAACGCCTTTAGGTCTTGATGTTGTTCCAGATGTATAAAGCAATGCCACAATATCTTCTGACGAAACTGTTGGGAAATGTACATTGTTATCACTTGCATTTTTAATGAGCTCTGAGAAATATAAGATACCTTCAGAGCTATTTTGTTGTCTCGTAATAATAATATTTTGTATAGTCGGTGTTTTAGACTTAATACTGACAAACTTTTCGACATAGTCCTCTTCAGTAATAATGAGGACAGCTTCAGAATGAGAAATAATATATTCCATTTCATCTGCTGGTGATAAAATGTTAGTTGGCACCATAATGCCCCCAATTTCTGCTAAAGCAAACCATGCTGTGAAAAATTCCATATTGTTTGGTAAATGTAACACAACATGATCCCCTTTTTTGATACCAAGCTTAAGAAGTGCATTACTTAAGCGAATAACCTCCTGATAAAAATCCCCATAATTTTTTTCAAAATAGTTTCCCTTACTAT
This sequence comes from Lysinibacillus sp. NPDC056185, assembly GCF_047737915.1. NCBI lineage: Bacteria > Bacillati > Bacillota > Bacilli > Caryophanales > Bacillaceae > Lysinibacillus > Lysinibacillus sp. NPDC056185. The sequence goes on along the minus strand of NZ_JBLLLQ010000002.1, from coordinate 51,335 downwards.
CCTCAAATCGAATAAAACTTTTTTCAGGTTGTTGCTCTATTCTCTCCCTTAAAACAGAGCGCAATGTTCTATTCCCAATTAAATCCATGTTATCCCCCCTCTTTAACTGTTTCATAGACTATAGTCTGTATATTAATCGGCAAAACAATTATTTGTCAATATTTTTTCAAACAATTCTGAAAATAATATAATTACATGAACGAGTATTATGCTAAAGTTAAATAGAATATCTCGTGGGAAATAGGTGATGCAGAAAATGAAAAAGACACGAAAACAGCAGGCTCAAGAAACGAAAAAACATATCTATTTAACAGCACTTAAATTGTTCGAAACGAAAGGCTTTGATCAAGTAACGGTTGATGAAATTGTGCAAAAAAGCAAAAGCTCGAAAGGTGCTTTTTATGGTCATTTCTCTTCTAAATACGATATTTTCTTAGAAAAATTTAAAGAAATTGATCACTTTTACGAGGAATTTACAGCAACACTGCCTGCCAATCTTTGCTTCAAGGAAAAGGTCATCTCATTAATTGATGCACAAATGAAATATTTAAAAGATGATTTAGGAATGGATTTAATGCGTTCTGTTTACAAAAGTGGCTTAATTGAAAACGAAGAAAATTTCTTTTCCAATTCTGAACGAGAATTGTATAAAATTTTAAACTCATTTATACAAAAGGCTATTAAAGATGGAGAATTATCTGCACAAATAAATATTCAACAAACCGTAATTTACATTAGTCGTTGTATGCGAGGTTCATTATATGACTGGTTAGTCTTTGGAAAAGATTTTGATTTATTACAAGAAAGCAAAGGCTTTATTGCAATATTTTTAGATGGTTTGTTAACTAAGGTGAAATCCAATTAAAAATAAGTAGCCTATAAAAAGCTACCTATTCTATTTCAAAGCAAAAATAGGCATTTCCTATTTAGATTGGCCTATTTTCTCTTTATATTTAATTGTTCTTCATTCTTACAACATATCTTTTTATAGAAAATTTTTCTGTCGCGAAAGTGCACCAGAGCGGAACGACAGCGACAATAATTTTTAAGGAGCTAGCTACAGTTTTAAGATATATCGAGAACTTTTGATTGTTTATTGACCAACTTTTTTAATTTATCACCCAACTTTCGAAAAATATCGATATCTACCTTCATGCGACACTATTTGCATCGCTTAAGACATAAGCATATTTTCAAGGCAAAATAAAAAAAAGCGCGAGAAAATTGATTTCTCGCGCTTAAGGTTTTGAACAGTTTTGTCCCAGCCTATTTACGTTTACTTTTGCATTTCCTTTGTTGGCCCCAATACGCCTGGTACTGGTAAACCGGCTTGACGTAGGAGCACCGTCATTTGTCCACGGTGATGTGTTTGATGATCGACCATTACACGTAATAATGCACCTCTAGCTATTGGTCCAGTGAATCCTTTTACTTCCTCCAGCAAGTCTTCATTTGATAGCTTTGCCGCTTCCTCTTTCACACTATTTGCTACATTTTCATAAGCAGCTACAATTTCAGCAGCTGTAGATGGAACTGGATCTTCTTGTCGAGTCATTGGCACTTTTAAACCTGCTAAATAACTGAAATAACCAGCAGCTCCAACTAAATGCCAACCTAACCAACCTAGTGAGCTATGACCTTCCACGATGCTTTGCTCTAGCTTGTCATCTGTTATAGCTTTTAATACTTGAAGAGTACCTTGTGCTGATGCTGACCACTCATTTAAAAAGTCATCTACATGACGATACATTTAAACGCCCCCATTTCATAAATTCATATCTATCATATTAAATTCTAAACTCTCTTACAAGTTTCTAGCATAAAGTTTACATAATATTATTATTTTCAGCTCTGTTATAACTATTCATTTCAGTTACTTTTTACATCTCTTTCGTCAAAACAAGTATACGACTCTTTAAATTGTAAAATCATGTATAATAGCTTTTAACTTAAATTGAAAGAGGTATTTTATGTTTTCCCCATTAAAAAGAGGCGATACCATTGGCATTTACTCGCCTTCCAAACCAGCTACAACTATTGCAAAGACTCGCTATGAACGAGGCAAGGAACGTCTGCAAGCACTCGGCTTTACTATACAAGAAGGCTCGTTAACTGGAAGAGAAGATTTTTATCGCTCCGGTACACCGAAAGAACGTGCAGCAGAGCTAAATGCCCTACTTCGTGATCCCCACATCAAAATGATCTTACCAACTATGGGTGGTACTAACGCCAATAGTCTGCTGCCCTATCTAGACTACGAAGCATTTAAGCAGAATCCAAAAATACTTATAGGATTGTCTGATGTGACCGCTATACTCCTTGCAATGTATGCAAAGACTGGAGTTCCTGTCTTTTATGGACCTTCTGTTGTTTCTACATTTGGTGAATTTCCACCTTTTGTCCATTATACGGAGCAATATTTTAAAGATTTGTTTTTACATTCATTATCAATTCCCTATACCATGCCAATCCCACCTATTTGGACAGATGACCGGCTAAACTGGTTAGAAAAAACAACTGAAAAAACTCAACATCATAATTCATGGATTACCGTACAACCTGGCATTGCTGAAGGTCGTTTAATAGGTGGAAATATAAATACGATGTACGGCTTCATTGGAACACCTTACTTCCCTCACGTTAATGAAGGAGATATCTTACTTCTTGAAGATACTTCTAAAACAATTGCGGTTGTTGAGAAAAACTTTGCTATGTTAAAACTACACGGCATTTTCGACAAAGCTTCTGCAATTATTTTAGGTAAACATGAACAATATGATGATTTAGGAACCGGAAGAAAGCCTTATGATGTGTTGCTAGAGCAGCTAGATGGACGTACTATACCTATTATCGCTGATGTTGATTGCTGTCACACTCATCCCCTGCATGCTATGCCCATCGGTTTACGTGTAAGTGTCAATGCAACTAGCAAAGAGATTACCTTTCTAGAAACCTGGTTTTCATAACATTCGTATAACCTATATACTTCGCGTATAATGAAGACAAATAGTTGAAGTAGTCTAAGTATGAACCATAATTAAACTACGACATCAATCACTACTGGAGTAACTGTCTATTATGATGTTATTCAGCTAACACACTCAGAGGATAATGGCGTCAACGCAATATTTTGTTAAAATATTGACCTTATCGTATAAATCATACAACGATGACAACTGATTAGGACCTTTCGTCATTTCCTCGACCCTAAAAAATTGAATAAGAATTACTTTACAGGTGTCCTACTTGGGCGCTTTTCATTTTGGGTAAGGAGGGTTTTTATGAATGATATACATAGATCAACAACAGATGAAGAATTGACAGAAGAAGAATTGATTGAGCTTGTCCTCGCTGAACAACAAAAGGCATTGGCACAAGAACAAGAGGAACAACTGCAAGGTAAAAAGCCTAAAAAACGAAAACCAATTGTCAAATGGATTGTCTGGAGTATGGCATTTGTGTTGTTTTTGAATACATTTGCACTTATCTTTCAAATATACTCCATTCCAGCTCTTGAATTTTTGAAGGTGTCTGCTCGGCTATCAGCGCAAGAAGATATAAAAACCTATAAAAAAGCTGTTGTAGAGATATCTACAGGTTCTAGTAAAGGCACTGGTTTTTCAATTTCTTCAGATGGACTTATCGTAACCAATGCACACGTAGTAGAAGATGCTCAATCATTATTCGTCATTTTCCCTGAGGAAGGTTTAATGGGTGCCAAGTTACTGCAAAGCTTCCCGGACGTAGATTTAGCATTATTACAAGTAACGGGTGATGAGTTACCTTCCCTCTCACTCGCTGAAAATCCTACCTATAGCAAAAATGAGCATGTCTATTTCATTGGTAATCCACTAGCGTTTACGGGCATCGCAAATGAAGGTACTTTACTGGAATCAACACACCTTGAGGATTGGCAGGAGCCTGTTATGATGATGAAAGCCCCTGTTTATCGGGGAAATAGTGGCAGTCCTGTCATTAATGCTGCTGGTGAAGTTATCGGAATCGTCTTTGCAACGGCGAAAAATGATCCATATGGTCGTGTCGGTTTGTTTATACCTGTTGAAGTGCTTCAACGCATATTAAGTAAATAATTCCCCTAAAAGATGCTTGTCCTCATGAATGAGACGAGCTCTTACTTTTGTTTACATAATAAAATTATTTTTTTATTTGTACAGAATTGAGAAACTTGATTTTTGATCTGCATGAATGGTAGGATCTACACTCTTTCATATACCAAGTCACTAATAATCATATGTTGTAACTCTCAAATGTTCGAAGCATAAAAAAAAGGCATCCTATATCAATAGGATGCCTTAATTTAACGAAAGTAATTTTAATTACTGAGAATTAAAGTTTAGTTACGTTAGCAGCTTGTGGTCCGCGGTTGCCATCTACAACTTCGAATTCCACTTTTTGACCTTCGTCAAGAGTTTTGAAACCTTCGCCACCGATAGCTGAGAAGTGTACGAATACGTCGTTTTCGCCTTCTACTTCGATGAATCCAAAACCTTTTTCTGAGTTAAACCATTTTACTGTACCTTGTTTCATTTAAGAAAACCTCCAAAAAATAAAAGTGAACAATATGTAATTTCTTCAGCGAATGAAAAAAATTCACATATTACAAAGAGTACCGAACTAACGCGATCACTTTTTGTAATATGTGAATTCATGTTACCGGTGAAGCAATTAAATTGTTAACCTAAGTATAACCGCCATTCATAATTTTGTCAAATAAAGAAAAAATATTTTTTTTTAAAATGTCAAAATTTTATTTCTATGACTCAGATCTCAAAGCGATAATACCGTGATAAATTTGTACATCATCATCACAGGCTTCGCAAAAAACACTTTCATCCTCTGACCAGAATGCCCAAAACCCCTCTTCTTTCGTTGCCTCATTGTCATATGTTAAACGGAAGTGCTTTAGTTTTCTTTGTAAGGCTTCCTCAAATTGCTCCTCCGATTCAAATGTTTCATTTGTTTGAATAAAAGCCTCCCAGCCTTCAAACTTCCACCAAGGCTCATAATCAGCTTTCATGTAAATGATTGTATACATATTTGCCACATTCCCTGCTGTAATAAGATATTTTCATTTTAGCAAACACATTTGAAATGTCTATTAAAACACTCTGTCTTATGGTACTATTACCTTATTATTCATAATTTTTGGAGGTATTTTTTTTATGTTTTCAAGTATTCGACCTAAGGCCGAACTCGATGAATTATTAAAGCGTGGTACAAATTTAAATGCTACAGGTCGTTTTAATAAAACACTTGCATTTAACCATTTCAATACTCAAGATGAAGAGAATTTAAAAACTCTCTACAATAAATTAAAAGATATCACGCCGTCGATGAATGCAATTTTTAATAACTATTTAAGAGAAATCTCTCTTTCCTCTCAGCTAACGATTAGTGAAGAAAATATTAATCGATACTTAACTCAATTTTTCCTAGCTACTCGTGATGATGAATATGTGGATGAAACCGTTAAATTTTTCAATTTGTTCAGAAAGAATCAATATGAGCCGGGTAAGTTAATCGTCGTCTTCAATCAATTTGCATTTTATATTACTACATACATTTTACATAATTTTGGTTTAAAACCTAATAAGGCATTTGAATATATGAAATCTTTCCAATCAGCTGTTAACGTTGACCAGGAATTACTCATCGAAGTATTAACAGAACGTACTATTGAAAATGTTGTCGCTGAAATTTCCTCTTTAATGGATGTCAACGCAAAAATCATGTATATGAAAGATTTAGTATTTAGCTTAGATAAACAAAACGAAGAAATCCAGTCTTCTACCGCAGCAACTGAAGAAATTGCCGCTTCTATTAACGAGGTTGCTCGAATGTCTTCTCGTATTTCTGAAAAAACAACTGAATCTGTTGATCATGCTGTACAAGGAAAAAATGCAATTGAGCATGCCCTTTCTGAAATCTTTAAAACAGAAGAAACATTTACATCAATTGTTGAATCCTTTTCAGAATTACAAAAGCGGGTAAATGATATTGAAAATGTTGTAACGTTAATAAACCAAATTGCCGATCAAACGAATTTACTTGCTTTGAACGCTTCTATTGAGGCTGCACGAGCAGGTGAACATGGTAAAGGCTTCGCCGTAGTTGCGCAGGAAGTTCGAAAGCTTGCTGAAGGAACGGTATCAGCGCTAAGTGAAGTAACTGCAAATGTACATCATTTAAAGAGCTATTCAAACGATGTGTCAAACTCAATAACAGAAACGACTGAAATTATTAAAGATGCAACTGTAGAGGCTAAAGAATCGTTACCATTATTAAATGCGATAGTTAGTGCCATTGAAGATATTAATCTGGATGTCACAAATACAGCTGCGATATCACAGGAACAGGCTGCAGCTATTGATGAAGTATCAGCAAGAATGATTGAGATTTCTAACCTTCAAGATGACATTCGCGAATATAGTCATAACACATCTAGTGATATTCATTCATTAGGGAAAGAAATTAATCGTTTCCGCAATGATATTATTGAGAATAATAATGTTCAGCTTTCGTCCATAGCACTTTTACAATTATCAAAGGCCGATCATATTTTATGGAAATGGCGAATTTATAATATGTTCCTCGGTCTTGAAAATGTCGAACCAAGTGATGTTTCTTCACATACAGACTGCCGTCTTGGTAAATGGTATACATCTGCTCGCACCGTAGAACGTTTCGGACACTTACAGGAGTACCGTGAATTAGACGCCTATCATTTACGTGTTCATGAATCGGCGAAGTTAGCAGCGGTGGCTTATAAGGCTGGGAATATTCAGCAGGCAGAAGTTCATTTAAAAGAAGTAGATCAAGCTTCTAAGCAAGTTCTCTATTTTATCAATAATCTAATTGCATATTTAGAAAAAGAACGTGTAATGCACTAAGCACCAAGGGGGTTCTCCCCTCTTAACTAGTAGGAGGTGTTAGCTTGAACAAGCGAGCGCTAATTAAATTTTTCGGTGATGTTTACGGGACTGGCTATCGTTTTTTCATTAAACAGAAAGCGATTGAGCTAGGATTAAAAGGATACTGTCAACTAAATAATCAAGATCAAATTGAGGTTGAAGTAGAAGGATCAAAAAAAGCGATAGATGAATTCTTAGTATTCGTTCAAAAGGGTGTTAGCCCTCAAGCAGATTCCAATTCATTTACTTTAGAGCTTTTTGATGATTTAAAAGGTTATACACGCATGGAGTCAGACATTGTTTAGTCTGGCTCCTCTTTTTTTGTATTGTTGTAATACTAAAGTTTATCAAGCTTTTCGTCTATTTTTAACATTGAATGAATACGGTTTATCTAAAATGACGTTGCTGGGGGCAAAATTATATTTTATTAATTTGGATTGGGAATACCCTTCCGTAGCAAATGCAAATAATTTTAATGTATCTTGAATTTCTAAAGTGGCTGCTCACACCATTCCACTGTTCTTATGCCAACTTTTATGAGTGATTTCATTATTTTTATCTATTAAATGAATGAGTCGTTGCCTATTGGACAACTATTCATTGAACTATTTGTGCAGATAAACTATCAACATTGTTATTACTTTCTAGCACTACTTTTTCTAAGTACGTGTTGTGTTTGTTGCAGCATGTTCTCATTCCTCTTTTCATCTATGTTTTATTTAGTTGCTACCGCATTTAAAAGTAATTGTTTGTTGTGATCAGACATTACACGCCATTCTTTAACCGTTACTTTCATTTGCCCTCACATCCTTTCAAATGTAGACTTCCAAACACTGTATGCAATCATTGGCGCATGTAGGACACTTCCGTATTGATTAATAACAGGTGGTATTTCATAATGCGCTATTTTTATTAAAAAAGGTGTTCACCCATCATGGCGAGCATGGATTGCTTTGACCGGTTAACCAGCCCTTAATATAGATGAGTTCAGTCAATCGAATCATGCGAGTACACTCTCCGTGCGAAGTTGCAATTATTCACACACTTAAATAGAAAAGTAATCGAAAACGTACATGCTTGGATGAGCAAAAATGTATATTGTTATTTTGACATTTACAGTAATAATTAATTTTGTCCGACTTCTTTCACATAGGTTTTCTTATACTCGGGAGAAATGAAAACAGATTCCATATTATAATTATTATTTCTATTTTAGTCACATTCGCCATTCTAGCAAATTATCTATTTTAGATCTACTAATTTAACCGTTATAAAACGACCAGTCGTTCCCTATGCTTTTGTTCCCTACTACTCATAATTCTACTCGCAAAATCCACTCAATATATCCTCCGTTGGACTTTGTCTGCACAATAAAAAGCCACACCTTGTTAGATGTGACTAAGGATGTTATTCGTTTGGATCCGCGGGTATTTGCTCTGCTTCCGCGAGTATTCGCCTTGCTTCCGCGAGTATTTCCCTTGCTTCGTGGGTATTCGCTCTGCTTCTGCGAGTATTACTTTGCTCCGCGAGTATTCGCTCTGCTTCCGCGAGTATTCACCTTGCTTCCGCGAGTATTCGCCTTGCTTTCGTGGGTTTTCGCTCTGCTTCCGCGAGTATTCGCCTTGCTTTCGCGGGTTTTCGCTCTGCTTCTGCGAGTATTCGCCTTGCTTCCGCGAGTTTTTACCTTACTTCCGCGAGTATTCGCCTTGCTTCCGCGGGTATTTGCTTTGCTTCCGCGAGTATTTGCTTTGCTCCGCGGATATTGCTTTGCTCCGCGGGATTTGCTTTGCTTCCGCGAGTATTCGCCTTGCTTCCGCGAGTATTTACCTTACTTCCGCGGGTATTCGCCTTGCTTCCGCGGGTATTTGCTTTGCTTCCGCGAGTATTCGCCTTGCTCCGCGGGTATTTGCTTTGCTTCCGCGAGTATTTACCTTACTTCCGCGAGTATTCGCTCTGCTTCCGGGGATATTTGCCTTGCTTCCGCGAGTATTCGCTCTGCTTCCGCGGGTATTTGCCTTGCTTCCGCGAGTATTTGCCTTGCTTCCGCGGGTATTTGCTTTGCTTCCGCGAGTTTTTACCTTACTTCCGCGAGTATTCGCTCTGCTTTCGCGGGTATTCGCTCTACTTCCGCGGGTATTGCTTTGCTCCGCGGATATTGCCTTGCTTCCGCGAGTATTTACCTTGCTTCCGCGAGTATTCACCTTGCTTTCGCGGGTTTTCGCTCTGCTTCCGCGAGTATTGCTTTGCTCCGCGAGTATTCGCTCTGCTTCCGCGAGTATTGCTTTGCTCCGCGAGTATTCGCTCTGCTTCCGCGAGTATTCGCCTTGCTTCCGCGAGTATTTACCTTACTTCCGCGAGTATTCGCCTTGCTTCCGCGAGTATTCGCCTTGCTTTCGCGGGTTTTCGCTCTGCTTCCGCGAGTATTGCTTTGCTCCGCGAGTATTCGCTCTGCTTCCGCGGATATTGCTTTGCTTCCGCGAGTATTCGCCTTGCTTCGCTCCGCGGGTATTTACCTTGCTTTCGCAGGTATTGCTTCGCTCCGCCAGTAATTTATAGTTACCTGCATAAAAAAAGCCACAACCATAATGAGTGTGACCTTGAAGTCCTGATTATAATTCTTCTAAATAGATTGTAACTGTAATACTTCTTGGACTGTAAGTAAAAGCTCTTTCACTTACTGCCCTGTAATTATCATCAATACTAACTACATCACCAACGTTCGGAATCAGAGCTGATAGAGAGTTGTTGATGTCATACGTCATAATTACATCTCCGTTTTGTTCACAAAAACTGATTGTAATCTGTTCTAAATTTCCTCTCATTTTTGGAACCACCTTCCACACTAATCATAGAATACATGGAACGAAATGTCATCACCAGAAATATAAAGCCAATAAAAAGCCACAACAAATTAAATGTGACTTGATATCAATATTCTATTTAGTCGTTAATGTCTCTATAGTTTTACTGTTATTACAGGTAAGACATTTAGCTTTAAATTTTATACTCGTTGAAAGTAACTGCAACTTACTTAAGTCGTTTGTCAACTTTTCTATTTCAACTAAACCTTCACTTTGCAAATTACTAATTTCCAACTCAAGTTGTTTTAATGATTTTTGAATTAATTCTATTTCTTCCTTGTATTTCTCTAACATTATTTTAGTATCAATGAGCTCAATCTTATTGTTTGTGTTTTTTTGCATATGGTAGACTCTCCCTTTTTACCTATGAAGTCATCTTTATGGCGCAATCTTTGTTACGTGAGAAATTGAAAAACACCTTAGGACATGAAAAAATTTTAACAATTGGATTTAATTAACACTATTATAAAGTTGTTTAACATATTTAACAATGTTATTTTTCATTCAAATGAAAATCAATTATACCTAGGCAAAATTGCCGCTGACGCTTCGCTTTCGCACAGAAAACATTTGCCACTGACCCTTAGCTTTCGCGCAGATAAACAATATTGTCCGGGATTGGCTTTATGCTTAGGCCAACACGATGCAGGTCAGTTTGCCGTTATCGCATGGATGTGATGATTTAGGCTAACATCCTTTATTAGCTCCTTTCCGATTGCCGTGATTTTCTTTCGCTACATAAAACACTGTTAAAAAGCCACACCTTGTTAGATGTGACTTCCTGAAATATTTTAATCTATATATATTGTAAATACTCTAAGACATTCCCGAAAGGATCTCTGAAGCTAATAACTTTTCCAGGAGGACAATCCACCGGCTCATCTGTAATGAACTCAACATTATGATATTTTAACTTATTGACTGTTTGATGAATGTCCTCTGTCTTTAAAGCTAAAACCACACCTAAAGTATCTTTTGGAATGGATTTAGAGTTTTTCGCTTCTTCTAAAACTAAAGGTAAATCTCCGTGAACAAGTGTCACGATTTTGGGTCCGTATTGTTTGTTTACCTCAAAACCTAAAACAGTCGTATAGAAATCAATTGCTTTTTCAATGTTAGGTACATAGATGCTGATCACACAAACTTGACTCATAATTCATCCCCCTATTATTCCGGTAATTACCTTTTGGGTATATAAAAAATAATAGAATATATGGTAATATTTTTAACTCTTAAGACAAATTCATCGGTTTCGACCATGTCCAAACCATCCAATTCATATGCACCATAAGTTAATTCTAATAACGTGCTTTTATTTTCCCATTACATTTCTTCCTTCATTGAATAAAAAAGCCTTCCACAATTAATGCAGAAGGCAATGGAAAAATTTTATTTACGAAAAGCTCGTCTCTCAGCATATTCAGCACATAAATAACACACCTTAATTTTTTTGTACTTCTCATTTCTGTAATTTCGTAAATCTGGTGCTTTGCGTTTACAAAAATAACATGCATTATTAGGGATTTTTGGTGAACTAGTTTTGAATTGTTCTTTAATTTTAATTAATATCGATTTCATAAAGCTATTCCCCTTTCACTTCTATTTTTCGACAAAAGGAAAGGATTTCCTCTTATTGTTGACATATGTTTTACTAATTGCATAACCTTAGCTCATTAAATTTTTTAACCGCCCCACTATAATTCACGTTACTATTTTGAAACGGTGTCTTTTTTATTTTGACTGATACGGGTATGGAACATTTTTTTATGAACAAACGACTAAATATATGAAGGGGTGTATAGCCATGAAAAAGCTAACCGTTTTATTTTTTATACTTTTAATTGCTGGTTGCGATCGTGTAAATAGCTCGACTGATATTGATATGAATGTTAATGATGAACCTTCACCTTACATTTCAACTCCAGAAGATATTGTAGACACGCATGGTGAAATAAAAAATCTAGAAAGATTTGAAGATTTTTTCCGTAATGTACAACTAGGGAAAGAAGATAGTATTAGAGTGGCTAAATATACTATAGAAGGTGACCCAATACTTCATGAACTTAAGTACGATGGGAAAATAATAAAATCAACGTATGACAGCCGCAGAGATCAATTTGGTCAAGGAAGTATCATTCATTCAGCATGCTCTTTAATTGATACCGCTGAAACGAATGAAAGTACAAATTATCTTCTTAGAGACTGTGAGCCTCCAATAGAAAATAGCTCTATTTTAGTAATTGAAAAATAGGTGTGTTTTTTAACGAATTTACCGAAAGAATTCTACTTCCTCAAGCAGGTGGATGGGACGACTCTTTCGACAGAACAATTAAAACATTTTCAATCTAATGAATGACTTAAAATTAACGTGTCTCACTACTCAGCGTATTTTGAGAATAAAATCTCGAATACGCTTTTTAATTTTATAAAATAATTTTAACGCTCATGTCGAGGAATCAACAACAGACGAAAAAACAATACTAATGTTTAACCTATTAAGAGAGAAAAAATTGACGAACAACGTGTGAAGCAATTCGCGAATTACTATAATTTTGAATACAATATATATAATGAAATCGATTAATCCAAATAAGCCTTTTATTACTTACCCGAGTAATAGATGAAACAGCAATGCCGGAAACTTAGTTCGATTTCTTATTCGTCTGTCCCCTTTTCTTTCTAATAAGCAAAGGATTTTCTTGTTCTTAAGTAATATCATTGAGAAACTTTACAAATAGCAGTAAAATTTATGTAAGGATTATTATTTCATTGAAACTTTATGTCGATTATTTCGTATAAGAATATAGACATATTTAAATGCTAGGAGGAAGAAACATGCTCAGTGTCGGACAGTTTTTCTCTAGACATACCGCTAGCTTCTTAATTTCTCTCACAACTGTTTCTATCACAGCAATTGCGGCAAGTCCAGGATACTTCCTTGGTGGTTTATTATTTGCTGGAACATACGCGTCGAGTACGGCGTTGTTGAAATATAGACAGAAAAAGAAGTTCATGCAAATAGCAGGTATAACAAAAGAAGAATACAAACATATTGATACACAACTTACAGCAGCCAATAAAAATATTCAAACATTAAGTCAAAACTACTTACGTGTACGTTCTGTTTCTGCATTTAAGCAATTACTTGAAATGACACGTATTTCAAAAAATATCGTGAAAGTAGTTAAAACAGATCCACGAAAATTTTATAATGTTGAACAATTTTTTTATGCACATCTCCCTTCCGCTGTCGAATTAACGGATAAATATACGATGTTATCGAGACAGCCTGTGAAGGACAAGGAAATCCAAATTACATTATCGAAAACAAGAGAAACACTTACAGATTTAAATGATACGATTCAAATTGATTTAAAGGATGCGCTTTCCAACGATATTGACCATCTTCAAATGGAGATCGAATTTGCGAATCGTTCCAATTTAAGACGAAAAGAACAATTGGAGTGGCGAGGCGATGATAAATGACAGCAAATGATCACGCATTTCAACTAAATACAATACAAGGTCTTTCCCCACTTGTGCAAACTTATTTCGAAACAACTCCAAATAATGAGGCGATGGCGACGTATGATACGCTATCGCCTCTTGCACAAAGTCGTGCACTTCTATACGCTAGTCAGCTTGATCTAACAAACTTCGAGTCAGTCCTGTCTTTAGGGCAGGATTCACAGCGATCGCTTTCTCAATTTGCTGATCGAATGCTTGCACAAGTAAAACAAAAAGACGTCACAAAAATTGGCCAAATGTTAGACTCATTAATGCAAACGTTAGACCGTGTGGACCCTAACGCATTAGAACCAAAAAAGCAGTCCTTTTTTAAAAAAATGTTTGGTAAAATTGAGCCAACTGTTAAGCAAACATTAACGGAGTTTGAACGTATTAGTATCCAAGTAGAACGCATTGGTGTTCAGCTCGAACGTGCACAGCTTCAAATGATAAAAGATGTGGAAATGCTGGATGGACTTTATTCACATAATAGAGGATTCTTTGAGGAGTTAGCGACTGCTATTGCAGCAGGACAAATGAAGAAGCAGCAAGCCATTGAAGTTGAGCTTCCTGAAAAAGTGACTAGTGTACAAGCAACGAAACAGCCACTAGCTATTCAACAGCTTAATGATTTTGCCGCTCAAATCGAACGTCTAGATCAACGTATTTATGACTTACAAGTATCGCAGCAAGTCGCCTTACAAACTGCACCACAAATACGGATGATTCAGCAGTCTAATCAATCGTTAGCGGAAAAAATTGAATTTTCAATTGTTACCCTTATTCCGCTTTGGAAAAATCAGTTGGCCATGATGTTATCTATGCATATGGATCATCACTACGCGCAGCTAGAAGAAAGATTATCTCGTACAAATGATCGATTTACGAGCCCTTCCTTTGAACAGCAAGTATCGAAATTCAAAGAAACACAACATGAGCTGAAGACAGCTATCAAAGACGTCTTCGCCCTTCATACAGCTACAGAACAGGAAAAACAGCAATTACAGGATGTAGCTGACTTGAAGACCTTTAAGAAGGAATGATTCCTTTTTCCCAACAAAGAAGGGTGGCTCAGAAAAATCTGAACCACCCTTTGATTTTTATTCGAAATAATCTTTATAGTAGCCACCGATATTACCAGTGTTATCGATAATAAAAATGAATTCTTCTGTTTCATTTTTCACATCATATTGTTTCCCTACTGTTAATACGTTTGAAACTAAATATTTTGATGCATTAGTATGCTTACAAGTAACTGTGCGTACTGTTGGAGCATCTTTCCATTTTAAATGTAACATAATCTCTCTACCTCTCTTTACTAGCACGAAGCTAATGTCTACTGCTTATTTTATAATATTTTTGAACTTTTGTGGAGAAAAAAACCATAGAAGATCATATTTTCTCCATAACTATCGTTTTTTTTTACCATATCCATAATAAAAATTTTTACTTCGAGGTGTTACTATGAGCTTTGGTAGTGTACCGCAATGGTTTTTTATCCTAGCCGTTGCATTTGCAATTTGCTTTATTTTATACGCAGAATGGAATTCTAGAAAATAAGTGAGCCCATTAATTTGGACTCACTTTTTTTGTTATTGTAATCGAACGTTATTTTAATGTTCGTTTTAAAAACTCTTTTGTCCGTTCATTCTGAGGATTTACTAATACCTGTGATGGTGGTCCTTCCTCTACAATTACACCTTTATCCATAAATACGACGCGATCCGCTACTTCTTTGGCAAATTCCATTTCATGTGTAACAATTAACATCGTATTCCCAGCATCCGCAAGCTGGCGCATTACCTTCAACACTTCACCGACCATCTCTGGATCCAGTGCTGACGTCGGTTCATCAAACAGCATTACATCTGGGCTCATTGACAATGCTCGTGCAATCGCTACACGCTGTTTTTGACCGCCAGATAGTTGTCGTGGCTTGGCATTGACGTATTGATCCATACCAACAATCTGCAAATATTTTAAAGCAACTTCGTCGGCTTCTGCCTTTGAACGCTTTAATACTTTCATTTGACCAACTGTACAGTTTTTTAGCACATTATGATTGTTGAATAAGTTAAATTGCTGGAATACCATACCTAAATGTGTACGGTATTCTTGGATATTATGCTTTTCATCTAAAATGTTTTCACCTTTGTAAATAATTTGACCACCACTTGGTGTTTCCAGTAAATTAATGCAGCGTAGTAATGTTGATTTACCTGATCCAGAAGAACCGATTAAGCAGACAACCTCACCTTTTTCTACTTGGAAATTTACATCCTTTAACACTTGGTTACGACCAAATGATTTACTTAAATGCTCTATTTTAATAATTGTCACTTGTTCGTCCCCCTATACTGCTTCTTTCTGTTCTTTTTGGTAGGCATCTGGTCCGTCCAGTCGTTTTTCAATATACAGTAAGATTCTCGATGCTGTGAATGTCATGATGAAATAAAGGACACAAGCTATAAAGAAGGATTCAAAATAGCGGAAGTTATTACCCGCGATCGATTTTGTTTGGAAGAACAATTCCGTAACCCCGATAACATTTAATACTGCTGTATCTTTAATATTCATAATTAATTGGTTACCTGTTGCAGGCAATATATTTCGCGCAACTTGTGGTAATACAACATGTAGCATAATTTGAAAATGGTTCATACCAATTGCCGATGCAGCCTCGTACTGCCCTTTATCAATGGATACAATACCACCGCGAACAATTTCAGTCATATAAGCACCTGTGTTTAATGAAACAACTAAAATACCTGCCGTAATAAAGTGCATATCAATGCCAAATGCAATATCTAATCCGAAAAATACAACCATTGCTTGTACAATCATTGGTGTACCACGGAAAAATTCGACATAGCATGTTAGTATAAAATTAATGAGCTTTAAGCTATAGAACTTTACACCTTTTTTACGAACCTTAATGGTATGCATAATTCCGATGAAAAATCCGATAAGTGCACCAATAATTGTACTACTAATAGAAATAAGTAATGTATAATACGCACCTCGTAAAAACATTTGCCAGTTGTTCTCAACAATAGAAATAATCCAATCAAAACTCATGATGTTCCTCCTAACAACGTCGTGTTGCTTGTTCGTTACAGTATCCTGTCTTGGATGGAGCCTTTGTTTCTTTTATTTTATGAAACTTTTAGCTCAGACATTATTATTATTTAGAAAGATTATAAATTGTAATGAGATGGCACGGACTAGCAGATAGCCCGTGCCATCATGTTATTGTGCTGCTGGTTGTTGGTGAATGGCTTCTTCCATAATTTTTTGGCGATCATCTTCAGAAATACCTTTTAAGATCTCATTGATTTTTTCAAGATTTGCATCGCCTTTACGTAAACCAACTGCAATGGATGTATTTGAAATATCTGTTTTGAAGCCTTTTTCAAACTTCACATACGCGAACTTATCATTTGCAGCAGCAGCGGAAATACCTTCTGGACGTTCAGCTACATAGCCGTCAATTTTTCCAGCTTCTAATGCAACGCGCATTGCTGGGAAGTTATCCATTGCAGTTTGTTTTTTTACATCTTTGATTTGATCGATGACATTGTAGTTAGATGTATTTAATTGTGATGTAATTTTAGCACCAGAGAAATCTTGGATAGAAGTTGCTTTTTCATATTTGCTGCCTTTTTTAATGACCATAACAAAATCAGATGTATAGTAGTTTTCAGTGAAGTCAACTGTTTGCTTACGCTCTTTAGTAGGTGACATACCAGCAATGATTGCATCGATTTTATTGGACTGTAGTGCTGGTACTAAGCCATCCCATTCCAATTTTACGATAACTAATTCTTTTCCTAAGCCTTCAGCGATTTTTTTCGCCATTTGCACATCATAACCACCCGCATATTCTGCATTATCCGCAATTTTTACTGCGCCATTTGCATCACCCTGCTGTGTCCAGTTAAACGGAGCATAACCTGCTTCCATCCCAATACGGAATTGGCCGCCGCCTTCTTCCGTACTCGTCTTGTTACCGTCATTACTAGATGACGTCGTAGCCTTTTTGTCACCAGCACCACAAGCTGCTAGCAAAATTGCAGTCATGACGGTCAACATTAATACCAACCATTTTCTTTTCATGTAAATCTCCCCTTTTCTGTAAAAAATAAGACAACTGTACCAAAAAAGACCTAAGTACTGAACTTAGGTCTTACTTTTTTAACAGTTGCCCAAATCCTCACTATAATTCCATCATTCCGAGATAGCACAACCTAATAAACCTGGAAAATAATTTACTAGGACAGTCCTGCACTTATTCACTGCAGACCCAGCATAAAAGTACGAGCTCCTTCTATACTTCGGCGATAGTTCCTTCTCCATTGCGTCTTCGTTTGCTTGTACTCAACAATGAACTAATAAATACCGCGCCTCTACCTCACAATAGGATAAATGTGAGGTTTGTATATTTAATTGATATTAAGATACTACTATAAAGCTAATGTGTTCGTCAAGATAATTTTATTACTTTTCTGACTAATTACAATATTAGGGTTTTTTATCCTTTTAATGCCTTATATACACTTTTGCAAAGTTGAAAATAATTAAGACTGCCGCTTTGCCGAAAGAATCCGTAAAGTCGCCTATGCTTCTTTATACGAACTTTACCCAATTTATATACTTGGATGCAGTTATAATAATGTAAATGAAAAGCCGATTCTTTGGAAAATCCGTATTGCTACGAATACTTTTTCCGTCACTTTAGCTCTTCTATCCGTCGATTCGTTCCCTTTCCATCGCTCTGGCTTTTCTTTCCGTCGATTCAGCTTTTCTATCCGTCGCTACGAGTACTTTATCCGTCACTTTTGCTCTTTTATCCGTCGCTTCGTTTTCTTTCCGTCGCTCTGGCTTTTCTTTCTGTCGATTCAGCTTTTCTATCCGTCGCTACGAGTACTTTATCCGTCACTTTAGCTCTTCTATCCATCGCTTCGTTTTCTTACCGTCGCTCTGGCTTTTCTTTCCGTCGATTCAGCTCTTCTATCCGTCGCTATGAATACTTTATCTGTCATTTTGGCTCTTCTTTCCGTCGCTTGGTTTTCTTTCCGTCGCTCTGGCTCTTCTTTCCGTCGATTCTGCACTTCTATCCGTCGCTACGAATGCTTTTTCCGTCACTTTAGCTCTTCTATCCATCGATTCGTTCTCTTACCGTCGCTTTGGCTATTCTTTCCGTCGATTCAGCTTTTCTTTCCGTCGATACGAGTACTTTTTCCGTCACTTTAGCTCTTCTATCCATCGCTTCGTTCTCTTTCCGTCGCTTTCTTAAGAGTTGCTCCATAAAAAGAAAAAACCCTGCAAAACAATGTTTGCAAGGTTTTAATAAACTCAGGAATTAAGAATTTAATAATAAATCTTCTGGGTTTTCAAGTAGTTCTTTAACAGTTTTAAGGAAGCCTACAGAATCTTTACCATCGATAATACGGTGGTCATAAGAAAGAGCTAAGTACATCATTGGGCGAATTTCTACTTCACCATTCACTTCAACTGGACGTTTTTTGATAGTATGCATACCAAGGATACCAGCTTGTGTACCATTCATGATAGGTGTAGACATTAATGAACCGAATACACCACCATTTGTAATTGTGAATGAGCCACCTTGAAGATCAGATAAACCTAATTTTTTGTCGCGTGCTTTTTTAGCTAGGTCTGCAATTGAATCTTCAATTTCAGCAAAGTTTTTGCGGTCAGCGTCACGTACAACCGGTACTACTAAACCTTCTTCTGTTGATACAGCTACACCGATATCAAAGAAGTTGTTTAAGTGAATTTCATCACCATTGATTTGTGCGTTCACATATGGGTATTTTTTAAGCGCTGCAACTACAGCTTTTGTGAAGAATGACATGAAACCAAGTTTAGAGCCAGTTGACTCGAAGAATTGGTCTTTTTTACGAGAGCGTAAAGCCATAACGTTTGTCATATCTACTTCGTTGAATGTAGTTAACATTGCTGTAGATTGTTTTACTTCAAGTAAGCGTTTTGCAATTGTTTGGCGACGACGGCTCATTTTTTCAATTGTTACACGTGAATCATCTACAGCTACAACTGCTTTAGGTGCTGCTGCTACTGGTGCTGCTACTGGTGCTGTACCATGAGCTGCTACGTCTTGTACACGTACACGGCCTTGTGGATCTACTGGAGATACAGCAGCAAGGTCAATACCTTTTTCACGAGCAAGTTTACGAGCTGCTGGAGATGCGATTACACGCTCACCAGTAGTTTCTTCTACAACTGGAGCTGCTGCAACTGGAGCAGGTGCCGCTTGTGGTGCTGCTGCTGGTGCTACTGCTGCTGCAACTGGTGCCGCTGGAGCAGGTGCTGCACCTTCGCCAGCTTCTACTACTGCGATTACTTGACCAACAAGTACAGTATCGCCTTCTTCAGCTAAAATTTGAGTTAAAACTCCCGCTTCTTCAGAAATGATTTCAGCGTTTACTTTGTCTGTTTCAAGTTCAACGATGAATTCACCTTTTTCAACGCGATCGCCCACTTTTTTTACCCATTGTGCGATACTACCTTCTGTAATCGATTCTGCTAATTCAGGGACTTTAATTTCAGCCACTTTCATTTCCTCCTTTAATTAACGTGCATTATGCACATAAAAGGGCTACTGCCTCAGCAAGTAGCCCGGCTCTCAAAAATTTAATATGTGATTATTTAACCTTTACAGGCTCAGCAACTGCTTCTTCTACAAGTGCGGCTTGAGCTGCTTTATGAGAATCTGCATCACCTTCAGAAGTCGAGCTCATTGCAGGACGGCCTACATAACGTAGCTTTTTACCTTCTGAAAGGTCGTGTAATGTTTCTAATGCATAATTCCAAGAACCTTGGTTTTTAGGTTCTTCTTGTACCCAAACGATTTCTTTAACATTAGGATACTTTGCAATAATACCAGCAACTTGCTCTTTTGGGAATGGGTAAAGTTGTTCTACACGAGCAATGTGTAGGTGATCGAAGCCTTCACCATCTTTAATACGGTCTGCAATGTCGATCATTACTTTACCTGAACCTAATACAATGCGTTCTACAGCTTCAGTTTTTGAACCTAGACCTGGTTGTTCAATTACTTCTTGGAATGAGCCATTTGCTAATTGATCAGCATTTGCTGCAGCTAATGGGTGACGAAGTAAGTACTTAGGTGATACAACTACAAGTGGGCGAACGCCTTCTGTACCTAATAATGCTGCTTGACGACGTAATAAGTGGTAGTAGTTACCTGCGTTTGAGCAGTTTGCTACGAACCAGTTATTTTCAGCTGACATTTGTAAGTAACGTTCCATACGGCTTGAAGAGTGTTCTGGACCTTGACCTTCATAACCATGTGGTAAAAGAATAACTAGACCAGATTTTTGACCCCATTTAGCACGTGCACCTGAAATAAAGTTATCAAACATAACTTGTGCCATGTTAGCAAAGTCACCAAATTGAGCTTCCCAAACTGATAATACATGGCCATTTTCTAAATTGTAACCATATTCAAAGCCCACTACCCCAGCTTCTGTAAGTGGAGAGTTGTGTACTGAAAATGATGCATTTGCACCTGAAATATGGTGAAGTGGCGTGAATAAATTACCATTGTTTTTGTCATGTAACACTAAGTGACGTTGAGAGAACGTACCACGTTGTGCATCTTGACCTGTAAAACGTACTGGTGTGCCATCTTGAATAATTGTTGCATAAGCTAAAGTTTCTGCATGACCCCAGTCGATTTTTGCAGAAGCAAATGCATCACGGCGTTTTTCTAAAATTTTGCCAAGTTTTTTCTGTGGTTCAAAGTTTTCTTCAAACACTAAAAGCTCTTCATTAATTTTTCCTAGACGTTCCGCACCAACTGCTGTATCAATTTGTGGGAATTCTACTTTTAATTCTTCTGGCATTTCTAAATGTTTGTGTTCATCTTTATCTGCCATTTCTTTTACATGATCATAAGCTGCTTGCATTTCTGCATAGATAGCTTTATCTAATGCTGCAACTTCATCAGCAGAAACTACACCCTCAGCTGCTAATTGAGCGCCGTATAAACCACGAACTGGCTCATGTATAGAAACTAATTTATATGTTTCAGGGTTTGTTACAGTTGGATCATCCGTTTCATTGTGACCATGACGACGGTAACCGATAAGGTCAACGATGATATCTTTACCGAATTTTTGACGGTAGCTAGCTGCGAAACGACCTACTAAAGTTACAGACTCAGGGCTATCTGCATTTACATGCACAACTGGTACTTCATAACCTTTTGCAGGGTCAGAAGAGTAAACAGATGAACGAGAGTCTTGTAGTTCAGTTGTAAATCCAATCATGTTATTAGCAATGATGTGAACTGTACCACCAGTAGTGAACCCTTCAGTTTTTGCAAAGTTTAATACTTCTGTTACGATCCCTTGACCTGGGAACGCAGCGTCACCATGCACAAGAATACCTAATCCTTTTGTACGGTTATGGACAGCTTGCCCTGGTTTAGAAGTGTCATCTTGTGCTGCACGTGCAGTACCTAAAACAACAGGATTTCCAACTTCTAAGTGAGATGGGTTGTAAGCAAGTTTAACATTCATACCAGATTCACGCATATATGAAGCACCCATGTGATACTTAACATCACCAGTCCAGCCTTTAGTAATTTCAAGGCGACCGTTTTCTGGGATAAATAATTCATTAGAAACATGTGCAAAGTCAGAGAACATCATATCGTATGGTTTATTTAAAATGTGTGTTAACACATTTAAGCGTCCACGGTGGGCCATACCAATACGTACATTTTCAACGCTATTTGTTTCAGCTGTTTTCAAAATTTCATCGAATAGGACGATTTGAGTATCTAAACCTTCACCAGAGAAACGCTTTTGACCTACAAAAGTTTTATGAATAAACTTCTCGAAGTTCTCAACACGAGTTAAACGATCTAATAAAGCTTTTTTCTCATTAGAAGATAATGATTGTTTAAATGAACCTGTTTCAATTTGTGCTTGAATCCAATCACGTTCTTCTGTTGCTACTACGTGATTATATTCAAATGCTACTTTATCTGTATAAACAGATTTTAAGTAATCGATTGCATCTTTACCATTTTTCACGTTTGCTGGCACATCTTTGAAGAAGACAGCTGCAGGAATTTCAGCTAAATCTGCAGCGCTTAAGTTGAACGCGCTTTCTTCAATTTGAGCTGTTTGTAGTTCACGGTTTTTCAAAGGATAAATATCTGCCGCTAAATGACCGTTTGTACGGATTGCATCTGCTAATTTCACAGCTGCTAACACTTTCTTGTAATCGCCAGCAGGAGCTGCTGCTGCATTACTAGCTACAGCTACTTCACCTTCTACTACTACTGGTGCACCAAATTGTTGGAATAATAATACTAACTCCGGTTCTACTTCTTCAGGAGACTGTAAGAATAAGTCGTATTGCTCCATCACATATCCTAGGTTAGGACCAGAGAAAGCTGACCATGGAGAACTTACAGTTGTAACGTTGTTCGACATGAAAAATGACCTCCAAATTTTGCCTTTCGGCAGTTCCATTAATTAAATTACAATTAATTATATAATATTTTTCCGTTCTTTTAAAGGATGTTTGACATCTTATCCATTATTTAAAGAACGTTTTTTCCATCTCAATCTTACTACTCTTCACAAAAAATACAACTCTTTTTAGCAAATTAAGCAATTTCTTTCCCAAAGGATGAAATAATTAAATAAAGCATGTATTTTTCTCAATATTTCAGCGGGAATTTCAGCAAGAAAACGGTTCCAATATTTTTATCACTCTTGACTTCCACAGAACTATTGTACTTTTCAAGTAACATTTTTGTAATACTAAGCCCTAAGCCTGTACCGCCTATTTGACGATTTCTTGCCTCATCAACTCGATAAAAGCGATCGAAAATGTATGGAATGTTTTCTTCCTCTATACCAATACCATTATCTTCTATTTTTACTGACACTTCCTGTTCTAAGACAGATAGTGAAATTTGAATCTCAGGAATTTTTTCACAATAACGAATTGCATTTTCTATTATATTACGAACAATTTGGCTAAGTGCATTTTCTGTTATATATAATCGCCCTATTTCTTCATCTTTCGACAGCGATATTCGAGCATCCGGATGAAGGAGTCTTGTGTCCTCTATAACCGTTTCTATAACAGATACTGCATCAGCCTCACTTTTGATGTCCTTTTCTTCACGACGTGCAAGTTCTAGTAATTCTTCGATCATTTTACGCATTCGTACAATTTCAGTTAATGAAGTTTCAATAGATTCCTCTAAAATTTCTGGATCATCCTTCCCCCATCTTTTCAAAAGGGATAGATGTCCTTCAATTGCCTGGATAGGCGTCCGCAACTCATGAGAAGCATCCGCAACAAACTGTTGCTGCTTTGTAAATGAAATTTGCAATTCATTCATCATCGCATTGTACATTTTCAATAGATCGCCAATCTCATCATGAGACGTGTAAGTTAATTGAATTGGTTCATTAAATCCTTTATCCATTACTGTTTTCATGGATGCACGTAATGCATGCAATGGCTTCATCAAATAATTGGCTAGATAATAGCCAATTGAAGCTGATAACACCAATCCTCCCACCCCCGCTATGAGCATGGCAGTTAATAAATAATGCATTAACGACTGAAACTTAGATAATGGATGAACAACTTGAATATACCCTTTGAAGAAACCGAGCTGAATCGGTTCATTAATAACAAAGGCATCCTTTTTATCAATTGTCATTTCTACCACTTCATTCAACGCAGTTAAGGGCGCAGCCTGCGAAGTATTATTAATGCTTAAAATCTCAATACCATCTACATTAAACATTCTGACGGTTTGATCTCGATCCACAATGGTTTTTAATAGACCCGTGTTTTCTTGAATTTGCTGCACAGTAAGATTGGGTCCTTGTGACTCTAAAAAGGAAATCAAATCAGCCCTAGTTAGTTTAATCTTACTTTGTTCATCATTTATTAGCCATGTATGCAATGAAATATAAACGACAATACAAATAATCGTATAGCTAAAAAATATAACAGCACTAGATGTGAGCATCCATTTTCTTTGTAACGATTGATTGACTAAATAATCTCTTAATTTTTTCATTCGCGCATCACATACCCCACACCACGAACGGTTTCAATATAGGCATTCATATCACCCGGTAGTTTATTTCGCAAATGCCGAATATATACATCTACGACATTTGTCTCTATATCCGTATCATACCCCCAAACAGAGGTTAAAATTAGCTCTCGTGTACAAACTTTATTTTTATGCTCTATCAATAATTTAAGTAAATCATATTCTGTTTTCGTTAAATCAAGCTTTTTCCCTTGAACAAATACTTCATAGGCCGCTATATCCATTTCGATATCACGAAAATGTAATGAACCCCCAATTTTTTCATCAGGTGTCACCCGACGTATTATTGTACGAATTCTAGCTAATAGTTCCTCAATAGCGAACGGTTTTACTATGTAGTCATCTGCGCCAGCATCTAAGCCAGCTACACGATCCATTACAGCATCTCGAGCCGTTAACAATATAATGGGTACCTTTGACTGCGTGCGTATTCGACGACAAATTTCAATTCCATTTATTCCTGGAAGCATAACATCTAATAGCAACACATCAAAATTTTCAGTTGAAGCTAGCTCAAGTCCTTCTCGTCCTTCAAAAGCGACGATTACATCGTAACCCTCATGCTTTAATTCTAGCTCCACAAAACGAGCAATATGCTTCTCATCTTCCACTAAAAGTATTTTTTTAAGCATTTCTTCACCTTCTATTCTAAAATAACTATGAGGGGTTTCCTCTTTAATACTGTTATAGCATAACATCAAACAAAAAGTCTGTACCACAAGTAACTACTTGTTTGTACAGACTTTTTTAACTTCTTTCAGCAGATGTTTTGGTAGCGAAAGCGAAGCGTCAGCGGCAATTATGCCGAGGCATAATTGCTTAGGAGTCAGTAATATAAAGATTATTTTTTCCTATTTCCTTCGCTTTATATAAAGCTTGATCTGCTAATTCTAGCAATTCATTTAATGTGCGACCGTGGTCCGGATAATAAGCGATGCCAATGGAAGCAGTTGGAGCAAAGTGATGACTTTCGATGGTCCAACCTTTTTTAAGTTCATTACGAATACGATTAATAATATCCATCATTTGTGTTTGTCTCGTCTGATCATTACGAGTTAAACCTGTTAGGACGACAATAAATTCATCGCCACCCATTCGTATAACTAAATCATGGTTACGTACAGCCGTAATTAAAACTTGGCCAAATTTTCGGATAAAGTCGTCTCCCGTGTCATGGCCATACTGATCATTAACATGCTTAAAGTCATCCCCATCGATATAGAACATAGCTAAACACTCATGACGTTCTTGCGCTTCTACCAATAGTTTCGGAAACTCCTTTTGTAAAAAACGACGATTTGGTAGTTGTGTTAACGTATCGTGATAAGCTAAATATAATAAATCATTCTCTCGTTCCTTACGATGAGTTATTTCTCGAGATACCATCATTATTTGTGAAACTTTTTCGCGCTCTGGATCATGAACAACTGTTACGTTTCCTTCAGTCCAAACAGGTGTACCGTCCTTTGCCCTTAGCAATAGCTCAAACTGCGTTTCAGTTTGGCCCGAATAATTATTTAGAAATGTTTGCCAAGACTTCTTACTATGTTCATCGACTATGTTACTGTAAAACTGACCTTGTAAATCTACATTTTCGTAGCCTAAGAAAATCTCATAGGAAGGTGAGGCATAAATAATGATGCCATCTTCGTTTGTAATGACAATCAAATCATTTGTATTTTCTGTAATAAGACGGAATGTGCGTTCAATATTTTTTAATTCCGTTAACATTCTTTTCTTGTCCGTAATATCATAGTTAATGGATAAATATTGTTCTGTCTCCCCGAATTCATTTTTTAATGGAACTATAGATGCTTCTACCCAAAAATCAGCATGGAATTTTGTACGGTAGCATAGCTCGCCTCGCCAATTATCCCCCGCTTTAAGTGTTTTACTAATTAATTGAAATAAGTCCTCTGTATTGTTATGAGGCTCTAATAATTTAGAAGGTTGACCTATTAGCTCTTCAGCATTGAAACCAGTCGCATTTAAAAACAAATCATTAACTTCTAGAATTTTTGCATTACTATCCAAAACAGCAATGGCAGCTGCTGAATTTAGAGCAGCTTTAAAAACCTCTAAACCATGAGATTTTGAGCGTAACTCTGCTTTTTGTTCAGTGAATTGTGTGCAATCCTGCATGAGAAGAAAAATAGCAAAAGAATTATCCCGTTGCATAACCGGAGATAGTGAAACTAAATACATGCGCTCTTTTTTATCCAGTGTATGAAGCTTAATGAGTTTTTCGCCAATATTTTCGCCCATAGTTGCTCTTTGTAAATAGCTCTGGATGTTCCCTACTTCATCTTTAGGAACAATTGGTAAATCGACGAATAATTGTTGTTTGACTGTTTCAGTATCTAATTTAAAGTCTTCCGTGAAGCTTGAGTTCACCTCATAAATAGCTCCTTCAGCTGATAAGATGACCGTAGAAAAAAAAGCATGATCAAACATTGAGCGCAGAAATAAAAACTTATCTTCGATAATACGATCATAGAGAATTTCTTTTGTTATGGCTAAAATATAGTCTTCATTATTATGTTTAAACGGTCGAACAGATGTCTCATATTTACGAACTTCAGATTTATAATAGGCATAATCCACATAATCAACTTGACTATGCTTCGTAATTGCTTGATTGTAGTTTTCTTGAATTATAGAAAAATTTTTTCGACTTGAGGTAACGGTAGAAAGCATTTTCCCAATCGCCTCATGTGATAACAAAGTTCGAGCTGATTTATTTAAGCGAATATATTGATAATCGTCTCCCATTTTTTTCATTAAAAAGACAAAATCTTTGCCAATAAACAAATCATTAAATAAATCTTCGCTTAAAAGATATTCCATGCTGTCCCCCCATAAGTCGTTAATATTAATATAGAATTTTTATATAGCTTTTGTATATACAAAAAAAATCAATACTACTATTATAACATAATTTAAAAGAGTCACCCTTCTCGAATTGGAAAAATTTTATCCTTTTAAGGCTATTTTTTGATATTTTACCTCTTTAGATGAAATAACGTAATCCAAAAGAAACACTTTTTAAATATACCTACTCATAAAATTAATATTTTAGACTTAATGCTTCCCAAAATTTTTAAATAAACAATTTTTACCTATCTATACAAATATTTATTTTTCAGAATTTACTGACCGAAAAACTTATTTTATGTTCCAGCGAGGAAAATGATTGCATAAAGCAGTATGATTGTTATATTATATTAAAAAAACTAGCCTTTTTTCGGTATGGTCGAAAAATCAGTAAGACAGCGGGAGATTATGGTTATCATAGTTTTAACGTCTAGTTCTTTGGGTTTTAATTCCAGTACGAATTTTAGTTTTCTTCTTTATGTTTTAAAGGAATTGTTTTAACTACCCTAGTAAAGGAGGCGTTTCGTATGCTTAAACATCGAGACCTACATGAATGTACAGAGCTTTATGAGCTATTATCACACCCTTCTGTTTTCCCTTTTGTCCGTCAAAAAGCCACATCAGCTGATGAGTATTGGTTTATGACAAAACAACTGATTGAAGAAGAATCAATGGGACTCGCTATTTCAAGGACAATTACTGATGATTGGGGTCAACCAATCGGCACCATTAGCATTCATGATGTGGAGGATGGTGCAGGCTTTTTAGGAACGTGGATTGGACTCCCTTATCAAGGGCAAGGTTATAACCAAAAAGCGAAAATGCTTTTTTTGAATGAACTTTTTTTTGACTATAACTTCCATACGGTATTTCTCCGTATTCGTGTTGAAAATATAAAATCACAGCGTGCAGCTTTAAAGCTACCCTATGTTATGAGTGCGAATGAAAGTCACCCAACATTATTAACACAGGTTAACAGCGGCGAGGCGCAATTTAATTTATATAAAATTCCAAAAGACTTGTTCTATCTTACAACAGCCAATCAAATGGCAGAAGGCGAAGAACAAGCGATGTAATCTACTTTGAATTTTCATAAAAAAAGCTATGTGTTCTGTCTTAATGACAGGCACATAGCTTTTTTTATGTTTTTGCTCCATATAATTGCAGTATTGCAATAGGCACTGACTACTAAACCTACTTTTTATATTGTAAAATCAATTTCGCCATTTCTTCTGGCGTCTTCGGTCTTTGTGTTTTCTCCATAATTGCAACCATTTCTGCTTTTCGCTCTGTTAACACATGAACCGATTTTTTAAAGGATTCCTTTGTTAACTCTTCCTCTTGTAATACTTCCGCGTAACCCTGTCTTTTAAATAGGTTGGCATTTAATATTTGGTCACCACGACTTTTTTGTGCAGATAATGGTACTAATAACATCGGCTTGTGAAGTGCTAAAAATTCAAAAATCGAATTAGAACCAGCACGTGAGACGATAAAGTTTGCCGCATGTAATAAATCCGGTAATTCTGTTGTTACATATTCAAACTGCTTGTAACCTGGCGTAGATTCTAATGATTCGTCGTAATTTCCTTTACCACATAAATGAATGATCTGAAACTGTTTTACAAGATCCGGTAAATTTTGACGAAGCGCGTCGTTCAAGACAACTGAGCCTAGACTTCCTCCCATCACAAGAAGAACAGGTTTTAATGTTGTAAAGCCACATAATGATAACCCTTTTGCTCGATCTCCCATGAATAACTCTTGGCGAATAATGGAGCCTGTGCATGTTGCCTTTTCTTTCGGTAAGTGCTGTAATGTTTCTTCAAAAATCGTAAAGATGTGTGATGCAAATGGTAGCGCAATTTTATTGGCCAAGCCAGGTGTAACATCTGATTCATGAATGACTACAGGAACACCAGCAAGTTTGGCAGCCATGACAACGGGTACAGAAACAAAGCCACCCTTTGAAAAAATTACTTGGGGCTTCACTTTTTTGATAATACGAAAAGCCTGCATAATTCCAGCAAGCACTTTAAAAGGATCTGTAAAATTTTTCATTGAAAAATAACGACGCAATTTTCCACTTGAAATACCGTAAAACGGAACACTTGGAAACGCCTCGCCTATTAATTCTTTTTCAATGCCCTCGTCTGAGCCAATATAGTGGACATCATAACCTAGCTCTTGTAAAGATGGGAGTATCGCTTGATTGAGCGATACATGACCAGCTGTCCCTCCACCGGTTAAAATGATTGTTTGTTGTTTCACATTAATTCTCCTATTCCATCAATTCGGCCTCGGCATAATTGCGTCCGGGATCGGCTTTGTACTTAGGCAGTTAGCCGTTGTCGCATGGATGCGATGATTTTTTTAGGCTAACATCCTTATTAACTACTTTCCGATTCTGTGACATCCGCTTGTAGCCATACTACTTTTTGTATACAGTCTTTTATTTTACTATATGCGAACGAAAAGATATAGATGAAGCTTTTAATTTCTTTCATCAAATGTCTTATGACCGAAAGCGTAGCGACAGGCACAAATTTCTTATGTAACGAAAGCGAAGCGGCAGGTAGAGGTATCCAAGCATCTGTTGAAAGAAATAAAATTTTCAGCCTTCTCCTATTTTTTTATGCTATACTCATTAATTAAATATATTAATGAAGGAAGATATACACTATGAATCAAACAACTACGTTAAAAGAAAAATATGCGCTAATATTAAAAATTATCGTACCCATTTTAGTCACACAAGTAGCTATTTATCTTATTTCTTTCTTCGATATTTTAATGTCGAGTCGGTATGGTACCACTGACTTAGCTGGAGTGTCAATTGGCTCCTCTATTTGGATGCCTATTTACACAGGTTTATCTGGCATTCTCCTTGCGATTACACCTATTGTCTCACAGCTTGTTGGAGCTAAAAAAGAACTTGCCGCAAAGAAGGCTGTTCAGCAAGGAATCTATATAGCCATCGTACTATCGGTACTTATTTTCATTGGATTATTAGTCGGCATTGATTGGATTCTCGGCAATATGAATTTAGAAGCCTCTGTACATACTATTGCTAAATCTTATATTCATGCGATGTGCGCAGGTCTTATACCACTCTTTTTATTTTTTGTCATGCGTTGCTTTATCGATGCGCTTGGACAAACTCGCGTCACAATGATTATTACATTACTTGCAACGCCGATTAATATTGCGTTGAATTATATTTTTATTTTTGGCAAGTTTGGAGCTCCCGAACTTGGCGGAATCGGTGCAGGCGTTGCAACGGCGATTACATACTGGCTAATTTTCTTAATCACAGTTTGGATTATTGCAAAACGCGTGCCCTTTGAACGCTTCCGCCTATTCCATGACTGGCCAAAATTAGAATGGCTTCGTTGGAAGGAAATTTTAATCATTGGTGTCCCGATTGGAATATCTTTATTTGCAGAAACGAGTATTTTTTCTGCTGTCACGATGATGATGAGTAGCTTTAGTACAGCAATTATCGCAGCTCATCAAATAGCTTTAAATTTCACTTCCCTACTCTATATGGTGCCACTTAGTATTTCGATGGGCGTTACGATATTAGTAGGGTTCGAAATAGGCGCTAACCGAATGCATGATGCTAAACTCTACAGCTATTTATGTGTTGGCACCGCGATTTTATTTAGCTTTATTTCAGCTTGTATCCTTTTTATCCTTCGTGAGCCAGTTGCCAATATGTATACAACTGATGGAAAAGTGCTAGAATACGCCGGTCATTTTTTAATTTATGCGGCCATTTTCCAGCTATCTGATGCTATCCAAGCGCCCGTACAAGGAGCTTTGAGAGGTTACAAGGATGTTACAATGACCTTTATCATGGCGATCATTTCGTATTGGATTATCGGCTTGCCTGTTGGATATGTACTGGCCACTCACACAGACTTCGGACCGTTTGGCTACTGGATTGGGCTAGTTGCAGGTTTGACTACAGGAGCAATTACTTTATTAATACGTTTAATACTTGTTCAAAAAAGATTTAAAAGTACGGCCAAAGCAACAATAGCAAACTAGACATGTTCTAGTTTGCTTTTTTTCATTGAAAGAAGTAGCTATCCTCCTAAAGAACGCGGAAGAAATATTAAAAATAGCGGCTAATCAGACGCCCCCAAAAAAGCGCCCAGTTGGAACGAAAATCAACCTCTCGTTTTGCCGAAGATATAAAAGAAAAAAACTCTATTTCCACCAAAGTCTAATTTCGAGCTTCTACTATGAAAATAAAAAAAGATGTTCACTAAGCCGTTTTTGACTTAGTGGACATCCTATTATTCAATAAAGCTATTATTATTTTTGGATAAACTGTTGTGTCCAGTAGTTACCTGACTTCACATAACCAACACCAATATGTGTGAATTTCTCATTTAAAATATTCGCACGGTGACCCGGTGAATCCATCCAAGCTTGTACTACTTCTTGAGGTGTACGTTGACCTTGTGCAATATTTTCACCTGCACTCTTATACGTAATACCTAAAGCTTTCATACGATCAAATGGAGAACCGAATGTTGGGCTTGTATGTGAAAAATAGTTTTTAGATTGCATATCTTGTGATTTTTCACGAGCAGCTGCCATCAGTTGATCATCCGTTTTAAATGGTGCTAAACCAGCTTTTGTACGTTCAGCATTCGTTAATTTTACTACTTCTTGTTCAAATGCATTCACATCTGAAGTAGTTGTTGATGGTGTAGACTGAGCTGGTGTAGTAGCTGTATTTTCTTTTTGAGCTGTTTGTGTATTGTTAGTTGTTGCTTGTGTATTGTTAGTTGGTGTTTGATTTTTTTCTGGTGCTTGTGTTTCTTTTGATGGTGCTTGTGTTTCTTTTGATGGTGCTTGTGTTTGTGGTACATTTACATACCACTTATGATTTGACCATTGATTATTTGACCATTTATGATAAGAAACTTTATTACAGTCTGATGTTGTGTTCCCCTCTGTAGTATTTGCTGCAGCGGATGCCATTTGAATTGGAGCTGCTAATAAAAATGTTGCACAAATTGCAGTTAGTGTTTTTTTCATTTTTGCAATTCCTCCTTCTCTGCAAACAATCGTAAAGTACGAATTTAATAAATTTCTTGCCAGCATCTGCTAACAACACCATCAGAGACATAAATTCGCATCAAACAGAGGGTTTTTGGCAATAATTTTTAGCAAGTTCCACCAGTCTATGAAATACTTACGTTTCAAATAGGGTTGACACCTCTAAAAAACTATTAATTATTTTCAATATTCAAATAGAGCGGCAGCAAAATAGAGTCTTAAAATAGCGATACACACTTCCTTCATTTTACTAATCCACAAAAAAATCTGCCATGATTACTACTTACATAAGACAACATGAACAGAGCTTTCATGTCTTATTAGTAGTAATTAGCAGATTTTATATGTCTATATATTAATACCTATAACGTTTAAACTACTTACATCTTCACCAATAATAACGAGTTTTGCGGGCATTTTTACGTATTCTGGAAGCCATTGGACCATGCCATACGCATATTGAAACAGCATAGGATTTTTTACACCTTCAATTGGCACATAGCCCTTCATTCGATATACGGTTTCAGGCAATGTACGTACCCAATCCTCAAATTGCTCCTGTGTAAAGTCAACATCCTTAAATTCAACTAATCGTGAACCAAGATGCATTGATGCTATTGGGGCTTTCACAACATCTTGCTTATCCACCTGAGCTGTTGCCTTTAAATCTTCTAATAAACGTAACGGTACTCGACCATTTGTAGTTTGCAAAATAAAGGCATGAGGATTAAAGCCTTGTAGCTCATAAACAACCTGTGCCTGCTCTGCCTCTGTTAATAAATCTGTTTTGTTGGCCAGCAATAAATGTGCGTGACGGATTTGTTCCATAAATAAGGAGCGTACTTGCGGAGTTAATGTTTCCCGATTTAGCCACAGCTTCGAATCAGCAACCGTGACAATTCCTTTGACATTTAACTGTTCCGCAAATAACGGTGAATAAACAGCGTCTAACGCTTCAACAGGATGTGCAGCACCTGTTGTTTCTATAATTAAGACATCAAAGTCACTATCTAATAGAAGAGATTGAATTTGTGCCTCTGTTTTTTCAGCGCCAGAGCAGCAAATACAGCCCTCTAGCATTTCCTTTAGTGGAATATCCTTTTCCACAGCCTGTGAGTCAAATGGTAGCTTTCCAAGCTCATTCATAATGACAGCAGGCTTTAAACCTTTTTCCTTTAGTTGTCGAATAACATCTGTAAGCATAGATGTTTTTCCGCTACCTAAAAAGCCACTAAATAAGTATACATCCTTCACAATTATTACCTCCCATTAAAAAAGCTGTCGCAAAAGGCCACTAGAGACGCCTGCTGCGACAGCTACTTTGTTAGTTTGTAGTTTACTCAGTTTTTGCTGGTGTACCAGTAAGCAGTTCTTTTGCTTTTAACAATTGAGGATCATCTGCTTTTATTTTAGCACGCAATGCATCCATTAAAGCAAATGTTGTATCGCCAGTTAAAACGCCTGTTTGTTCAAGACCACTTGCAGCTTGGAGTTTTTTCACTGCACGTTCTGTATATTGATCAAAAATACCGTTTGCTTTACCAGGCTCATATCCTAAAACTTCTAGCATCTCTTGTGCCGCTTTTACAGAGTTAGACTGCACATCCTTTTTCATTTCCACAGATGGATCTAAGAATGGTAATGATGCATAAGATGGGTATGACACTTTGACATCTGGAGCAATACCTTTTTCGTGAATCCAGTTACCATTTGGCGTTAGCCATTTAGCTGTTGTGAATTTAAGGTTAGAGCCATCTTTTAATGGTGTGACATTTTGTACTGTGCCTT
Organism: Lysinibacillus sp. NPDC056185; assembly: GCF_047737915.1. NCBI lineage: Bacteria > Bacillati > Bacillota > Bacilli > Caryophanales > Bacillaceae > Lysinibacillus > Lysinibacillus sp. NPDC056185. The sequence goes on along the minus strand of NZ_JBLLLQ010000002.1, from coordinate 17,130 downwards.
TACCAAACGATGTTTCTCCAACAATTTTAGCACCGACAGACTCTTTTAATGCTCCAGCTAATATTTCAGAAGCAGAAGCACTGCCGCTATCAACAAGGACTGTCACTGGAACATTATATTTTTTACCAGCAATAGCATTTGTAATTTTCGGCTCTTCATCTTTTTGTTGTACTTGTACAATCGGTTTACCTTCCGGAACAAATAAATTCGAAATTTCAATTGCATCATCTAGGTAACCACCTGGATTTTGACGTACATCTAAGACGATACCTTTCAAGCCTTTACCTTCGTAATCTGCAAGAATCTTCTCAAATTCTTTTGCTGTATTTTCACTAAATGACGTGATATGAATATGGGCAATATCCCCTTCAAGCATTTCACCGTAAACCGTTTCCACTGGAATTTCATCACGGACAATTGTCATATTAATTGGATCAGCGTTTCCTTCTCTTTTCACGGTTAATTTTACTGGTGTTCCTTTTTCACCCCGAATACGAGCTACCGCTTCAGATGCACTTAACCCATGAATGCTTTTTCCATCAACAGTTAAGATAATATCTTTCGGTAATAGCCCTGCCTTTTCAGCAGGTGAATTTTTAATAGGTGACACAACTGTAATAGAGCCGTTACGCTCTTGAATTTCGGCACCAATTCCTTGGAAACTAGAAGACAAACCAGACTTAAATTGATCTGCTTCTTCCTTCACCATAAAATCAGAATACGGATCACCTAAAGCGTCAAACATGCCACTAATAGCGCCATCGACCACTTTCGCATTGTCGATATCTTTGTAATAGTTGTTTTTAAGCAAATCATAGGCTTCGTACAATTTCGAAAATTCCGTACGTCCATTCGGTACTTTCACTTCAACTGCTTTCTTATCTCCGAATGTTAACGCAAATATCGTTAAGCCTGCAGTAATTAGGATTGTAAAGAACATCAGCATAATAAATTTAAACGGTTTCATTTGTATAAATTGTCCTGCAAGTTTTACTTCAGTAGGAGGTGTTTGTTCTGGCTGCTGTTCTATACTATCTTTTTTCTGTTCATCCATCTTGATTGTCACCACTCTCATATACACTAACTTGTTGTCACACTATTACCATCTTAACAGGTTATAGAGAAGACGAAAAGAAAAAGACTGTCAAAATTTCTCGACAAATCTTGTCCTCCAACTATCTTCAGAAAATCCAGCATTTATTAATCACTATATTGTTAAACACATTATTCTATGTAGATGTTATTGCTTTAGATTTTGTAAAAGTAAAGGTGCCCTTGAAGCGCTTTCTAAAGGCACCTCTATTATCTGCTAAGTTGAAGGTATATAATGGTACTGCTTTTCTATTTTACCCGTTTCCTCGAAGCAGTCAACTAAAATCCTCATGAATATTAGAAATTACATATCCTCTTATGCATCTTTAATATACGTAACTTGCGCCAATTTAGCATTTTTTATTTTCATCTCTGCATTTTTCGCTGCATTGATCCCTGTAAAAGTTCCTGTTTTAATACGATAATTTGCACCGTCCTGCTCAATGTAAACAAGCCAGCCGAATGTTGTTTTCATCACCTGTGTTGCGCTTTCTGCTGCTTTAAGAGTACTATACGTTCCCGTGAAAATACGATATTTTTGCGTTTCTACTGGAGGCACTAGAATATCTCCAGCGTTTTTTACCATGTCGATAAATTGTGACCAAGGAACTTTTCCGGCACGAATATTACGAGGGCAATTTTTCCCACTAAAATAATTGTGTTGAACAATATTTTGAATTGTTATATTTTCATCTTTTATAATTTTTGCGATAAGACTCACCGCATTTTCCACAGCTTTTAAATAATCTCCATCACTATTTACGCAGATTTCCACTTGAATCCCTTGGCTATTACCAACATACGTTCCTGTTCCCCAGCACTCCCAAAAATGCTCAAACGATTGTACAGCTTCTTTATCGTCTACTTGCCAATGCCAGCTAGCTTCCCTACTGTTCCCATTTATCTGTAGACGAGCATGGGCGTCAGCATCAGCCCCAACGTTCGTATTGTCGGTTTCATGAACGACAAGATACTTTTTTGCATTATTTTTACCATTTGTTATATTGATTGCTTGTGCAGTTGATACTAGTTTTTGGCGAATTGTTACCATAGGTTTCCCCCCCTTCTTTTTTTCCTAATGTAAAAAGCGGGATGATTGAACTTTAATCATACTATCTTAACTTTTGTAGTTTAAAGATAGATAATAAGTTCACTCTATATTATGAACCTTTTGTAACTTCTACTATGTTTTTATAAGCATTAATAACCACATATTTACACCCAAAATTCACTAATGCTTATTTTGGTTTGCGCTGAGCTGTTTTTAACTCAGTTCTCTTAATTTTTTTACAACAGAATGTACGGTTAGCCTATGAAAAGTAAGAAGCTGTCCCTTATAAATGACAGAAAAAATACCGTACGGAGTTGGTGACAGTTCCATCAACTCTTCTCTATCTTTAAGATCTATAAGCTCAACCGGTATATTCAATTTATTTGCACCAGCTATAATATTTTCCGTTGCAATTTCGACATATGGACATTGGAACGAGCGTAAAATCGTTAAGTTGTTATATTTTTTTAATCTGTCCTCCCAATCATTCGGAAAATACGGATGTTCTGCTTCGTCGCTCAATTTGTAGACAAGTAATTCAAAATCATATGGGGCAGTGTCAATAAGTAAAAATCCGTTTTTCAAAAAAATCTCTTTACTTGGCGCCCAGGACGTTTTTGAATTAGAAATAACAACGACACCTTTTTTGGCTTGCTTTTTGGCATCTTCTATACATTTATTGATTAATCGAGTTCCGTAACCTTTTCCAATTTCACTTACCCATAAACAATGAATCACTAAATAACCATCAGCATGAACCACTCTTGAGGAATTTTCTGCTTCTGTATATTCAATAAACCCTACTTGTTTTTTATTGTCGATTACTTGTACGTATTTCAAGCCTTCTTCAAATCTATTGTTCAGCCATTTGTTCTTATTTAAATATCCGCTTGATTTCTTCTTACTTCTAAGACAATAACTCCCAATTCCCTCTAAAAGTTCATTATTACATTCAACTAATTCAACCTTACACAATGCCAATCCCCCCCTATTCATTAGTGTAATTATATCTTTTTTGTTTAAACGTTTGTTTAAGCATACTCTGTAAAATTAAATAAATTGAATGTAACAGATTATTATGTAAGTTAAACGGAAAAGTCATTTATAGAAATAAAAAAATCAGACTAAATCATTTTAGTCTGATCTTCTAAATGGAAAATAATACATTAATTTTTGCACACTCAAAACAGGGCTAAATTAGTATTAACTAAAAAGTATTTTGCTCATTATCAAGAGATGACATTTGATAGACTGTGTATAAGTTGATTGGAGTGGAGGCTGGGCGACTCCTCGGGGATCAGCGTCACAGATGAGACCCTGGAGCGAGCACATAGGGAACGAAGGCTAAAACCATCACGTCCTGTGATAACGCCTTCGTGACCAACATCGGTGCTGTTGCTGTCGCTACGTTAGCACTACGCTTTCGCGCAAAAAACATCTGTTGGCCCAAGCGGCTCATCGGACGCCCCCAGGAAGCTCTGCTCTGTGCGAAAGCGAAGCGTCAGCAACAAATGTTTTCTGTAGCGAAAGCAAAGCGTCAGCTACAATTGTTTTCTGTGCGAAAGCGAAGCGTCAGCAACAAAGCGCCCAGCCGGAACGGAAATCAACCTCACGTTATGGAACAACAAATTTAATGAGTGACACATTTACATTACGGAAACTTATTTGTTTTTGTTTTTTTTACTCTGCACTTCGAGTAATTCAGAAACTGTGACAAATTTATATCCTTGCCTTTCAAGTTCCGGTATTATTTTTTCCATCGCTTGCACAGTTTGATGACGATTTCCGCCTCCATCATGAAAAAGAACGATATTTCCTTCTTTGACACCGTTTAACACAGTGTTAACAATTCTATTAGTACCTGGACTTTTCCAATCTAAAGTATCTAAGTGCCATGACCACATAACAACTTTATATCCTTCTTTAGCAATTGCTTGAATCATTGCATCTGAATACTGTCCTTCTACAGGGCGGAATAAAGTAGGCTTAAATCCTGTGATGTTTTGAATGACGTCATTCGTTTGATTTATTTCCTTTAGTAAATTTTCAACATTCGTTCTTAGAGGATGCGTAAATGTATGGTTGGCTAGTTCATGACCTTCCTTATACATTCTTGATATTACCTCGGGATTTTTTTGCGCATTTTGACCAACAATAAAAAAAGTAGCTTTCGCATGATATTTGGCTAATAAATCTAAAATCTGAGATGTGTACTTCCGATGTGGTCCATCATCGAAAGTAATGGCAACAATTTTTTCATCCGTATTGATCTCCCAGACAATTTGTCCTGCTTCTTCATAATACTTTCTTCCTTTATTTTCATATCGCTCTGCGCCGACATTCGCATAAAAAAAGGAGACAGTTAAAAGGCAAATAGGCAATAAAAACAGGAATTTTTTCAAATCTTCACTTCCTCAAATAAAATATTTAGTACCTTATTATTTGAGGAATGTTAAAAAAAATGCTCTTTTTTGATTTTTTGTTGCAGTGTATACTTCAGAGTCAGCTGCTAGAGGTTGTCCTTACAGTGATTTCGGGATTAAAACGTAGGATACTTTTTATCATTGATTAATTTGCTATTCATGTTACTATCTATTCAAAATCTGCTCATTTATTTTAAAAATCTGTTTCAAATGATGTTCCATATGTTCAAGGTAGTCTTGGATAAGCCACTGTAGCGTTATTAGTTGATTATTTTCAAAGCCACATTGAAGAGCAAGCTTTTCATCGGGAATATTTTTAATAACATAGATAATTTTTTTATTTAAGCTCACCCATAGATTCATTACTTCATCAAAAGGTAACTCTTGATACCCTTGAATTTTCACCCAATGAACTTGGTCATACGGAGTTAATACTAAAGGTTCCTTTTCGTATTGTATTTTAATGAACCTTTCCAGATTATTAATGGCGGAGTCGCATAAATGGCCTAATATCTCTTTTTTTGACCACTTTTGAGGCGCTGGTCGTTGTGAAATCTCTATTTCAGACATTTGACGAAATTCCCCAGGCACCTTATCTATCCAAAAATGTAATTGATCTATAATACTTTGCACATTTTTCACACCCCTATTTAGCTATTTATAAAAACTTAAATAATAGTCAATTAATTTAATGACTTCGTATATTTTTTTATATTCTTTTTCTATTTTAAAGGAAATAAACAATACAGCTACATTAAAACTTAATACTGCAAGGGCAACTAATTGAACAAGTGAGATCCCAATCATCAGCTTAGTATTGATGGCAGAGGCAATTATTGTAATCAATGATAATATAACACCACATAATGTAATATAAATTGGCTTAGATCTAATAATTTCATTTGCTTGTAATTTTAATACATCTAATAAATATCGAATTTCTGTCAATTTATATTGTTGATCAAAAATCACGAAATATGACATATAAACATCGTTTGCTATATTTTCATTGAGTATATTTTTATGAATTTTTTTCACTAATCGATCACAGAAATCTTTATCTAATGCTTCTTCAGGTATGAATAGTTCCTCTTTATTTTCAAATACATTCGTGCCGGGATGCTTCAAACCCCTCATCCTCTCATACTGGTTTACCTGATTTAATGACCTTATTAAGAATAGAAAACTCATTTATAGTCAAAACATAGTCACCTAAATTTTTCAGATATTTAAATTATATGAAGGGATGGAAAGATAGTATGTTATTTTTGGATAAAATTTTATTGTAAGTTTAGGAACTGCGGGAAACATACATAAAGTTCCTTAGTCAAGTTGTTGATATACAGCTAATGCATCCGTAATATTGAACTGCTCTGTTCGTGAGTCACCTTTAGCACCTACTGTTACTAGAATATACTCCTCGCCTTTAATTGTCGCTAGACTTGCTAAGCATAAGCCTGCTTGCTCTGTGTAGCCCGTTTTGCCGCCAATTATTTCACCTCTCGTTTTTTCATTTGCATTCAAATTTTTAAACATTCGGCTCGTCACCGTCATGCCCTCTGGGTGAAGATTCGTTGACTTAATTGAAAATCTTTCCGCCGTATAGATATCTCTAAAGGTGTTATTGGTTAAAGCATATTGTAAAAGTATCGAAATATCTTTCACACTCGTATAATGATCAGGATGATGGAGTCCTGTTGCATTCATAAAATGTGTGTTTTTCATCCCTAGCTGTTTAGCTTTTTCGTTCATTAACTTTACAAATTTACTCTCCGACCCAGTTATGTAATCGGCTAAACCAATAGAAGCATCCGCACCTGAAGGTAGCATTGAACCATAAAGTAAATCCTCTGCTGTTACCTCCTCATTAGGAAGAAAGCCTGCCATAGAAGCATTTTCTTCATATAAATTCTTAAATATACTTTTAGGAAGCACAATCTTTTCCTGTAAATTCGGGATATTTTCAATTGCAACTAAAACCGTCATGATCTTCGTCAATGAAGCAGGATAAATGATTTCGTCACTATCTTTGTCCAATAAAATCTTATTTGTGTCTAAGTTCACTAATATAGCATTTGAGCTATGTAAATTCACATCAAGATTTATTTCACTTTTCTTTGGCATTTCCAGCTGAGGGGTATCAACTATTTCTAGCTTTGAATCTTGATATTCATTTACAATCATGACCACCAGAAAAATAAAAATCAGTAATATTAAGCTATAAAATCCTTTTCTTTTAAACATAAAAACAACTCCTTCTCTCTATGCCTCTATTGAAACATAAAAGAAGGAGTTCTTTTTTAATAATCTATTATTAAATTCTTAAGGTTTCTTAAGAAAGTGTTGGAATCATAACAGTGAACACTGTTTTTTCATCATCACTTGAAGCTGATATCGTTCCTCCATGAGCATGGACTATTTCATTGGCAATTGCAAGACCAAGCCCCGCCCCACCTGATTGAGTCGATCTGGCAGAATCTAAACGATAGAATTTTTCAAAAATCATCTTTAATTTTTGTGGTGGAATTGCTTTTCCCTTATTTGTAAATGAAATAAATGTCTGGTCATTTTGATGGTGTGCGCTAATATGAATAATACTGTTATCATCGCTATATGCTATGGCATTTTTTAAAATATTATTAAATACCCTCGCTAATTTATTGGCGTCCGCAAAAACTTTCATTTCTCCCTCGATATTAACAATTGCTTGTTGTCCTTTAGGGGCTAATAAGGGATAAAATTCATCTGCCAATTGCATTAACATGTAATTTAAATTGATGGATTCTTTATCTAATATAATGGACTGTAAGTTAAATCTAGTGATTTCAAAAAATTCATTAATCAACTGTTCTAGCCTATATGATTTTTCTAGTGAAATCATCACATACTTTTCTTTTTGCTCTACAGGCATGTCCTTAGCCTCATCCAACAGACTTAAGTAACCAATCATAGATGTCAGCGGTGTTTTAATATCATGGGCTAAGTAAACAACGAGATCATTTTTGCGCTGCTCAGCCTCCTGTGCATCCTTTGCCCGTTTTTCTAATTTATTTTTTGCATCATTTAATTTTTTCTCCATAAAATCTAGCTCAGAAGGAAGATTTATTTCCTGATTTGATTCCTCTGAAAGCATATTAACACCTATGGCAATTTGGTTAAAATACTTCGTAAACCGAGAAAGTGCAAAATAAAAAATTACTAATAGCAAAATAATTAAGCCTATCGCTAACCAAAGTGACTTATTTTGTTGAAATAATATTCCATAGGCTCTCTGTGCCGAATAATAATCAAGCTGTAGCACATTTTCACAAAATCGAATAAACCAATCAGCGAATGGGGCTTGTAAGACACCATCAATAAACACATATCTTATGAAATAGCCGACCAACAATGCTATTACTAAAATCAGCAAAATTTGAAGCATTATTGTTCTTTTTAGTTTTCCAAAATCATTTTTCAATGGTATACCCCACTCCCCAGACAGTTTTTATGAATTTTGGGTTCTCTGCGGAATCATTCATCTTTTCTCGTAAATGCCTAATGTGAACCATTACCGTATTGTTACTGCTATAATATTTCTCACCCCATACTTCTTGAAATAATTCTTCTGATGAAACGACACGCCCTCGATTTACACATAAAAACCACAAAATGGAAAACTCTGTAGGTGTAAGAGACAGTTGTTTTTCATTTAACATACATTTTCGAGTTTTTTGCTCTAAAATTAAGCCTGAAAAATCAATAATCGGATCATTTTGTAATATCCCCTGATGATTGTACTTTGTAGATCTGCGAATTTGAGCCTTAACCCTTGCAATAACCTCCAATGGGCGAAATGGCTTTGTTATGTAATCATCAGCCCCTAATGTAAGTCCCGTTATTTTATCTATTTCCTCTTCTTTCGCTGTTAACATAATCACCGGAAAATGATATTGTTCCCGAATTCTTCGGCAAATTTCAAAGCCATCGATTTCAGGCATCATTACATCAAGAATAGCAAGATCCAATTTGATCGAGTGTATACACGCTAACGCTTCCTGAGCATCATAAAATTTATAAACATTAAAATTTTCATTTTTTAAATAAAGCTCAATTAAATCCGCAATCTCCTTTTCGTCATCAACTACAAGAATATTTATACCCATGCTCATAACCACCTTTATTCAAAAGCTTCATCTTTGTTCAAAACCTTGATTTAACAATATTCCCAGAGGTTCTACTAATCATCCAACATCATATCACTCCGTTAAACTTACTGTCATGCAAAGTCTTATTATTTAAGAAAATCTAAAGAATTACACATAAAAAAACCACTCGTTTGACAACGAAGTGGTCTAAACAATTATTATACTGAAATATAAGCCATTAAGGTGGTTTTATTATCTTGCTTGATCATCATAATAGGCTTCATTAGCAGCCTTTTCATTATTGCCCTTTATATAAGCTAAAATCATATCAGGTCGTTTCAGTAACAACCAGTCTCCATAATGGTCAAATCGTCTGCACGAAGTAATCATTCCATTTTTAATCGTTCCGTATTTTTTACCGTTCTTCTTGCCCCATTGTTTTAAACGCTTAGCAAAATCAGCATCTTCAGCCATTAGCATATTCTCGTTAAAGCCTCTTATTGCCTGGAAGTCTTTTTTATAGCACCAAAAGATCCCTACAGAAATAAAACCATACTTGATTAGTAAAGGAAAGATTAGCAGCATGGTAGATACTACTATACCTAAAGACATTCTTTCAAAACTTCCGTTCACGCCGCCTCCAATGAACTGATTGGAAGCTAAGTGCTTTTCAACCTCAGATAGCATGTGTTCTGTCATTCGAGTATCAGCATCAATTGTAATGAGAATCTCGCCTTTTGCTAACGCAGCTCCAGCATTTCTAATTTTGGATAAATTTTTATCGTTATTTTCCAATGTCACGCAATTGTAGGATTGTGCAATTTCTTTCGTTTTATCGGTACAACGATTTAACACAACAATAACTTCTACTTGATTCTTATAGGGTTGTGCAGCCTTTGCAATTGACTCTAGACACCCACCAATATAATTTTCTTCGTTATGAGCAGGTATTAGAATAGAAAATTTCACATTTCCATCAGAAACATCTTTTATAAATGGTGTGCTTTCCGACATATAAAATCTCCCCTTAATAAGTAGTTCTCGTTATTTTAATTTAAGTATACATGTAAACGCTTCCCTCAATATTTTTATTTTTGGGTTTTTATGTCTATTCTGTAACAACATTTACACTGTAGTAAAATGAATTAAGTCCCACTTTAGAAATCACGTTCACATTTAAATTTTTGGGCAAAAAAATAGAGCTGATTTTGTGATTATCAACTCTTCGTCTTATTTTATTTAGGATGTTTATTCATTAGAACTTCTTTTATTTAACCGTTTATAAATGAGTTGCCTCGTTTTACCCCTTCAGATATTATTGATTTAAAGGGATGTTTTTTATTTCCAAAAGAAAAGTGCATCTGAATGTAGAATTAAAGAAAGTTGCCCCGTTTTGCCCCTTTGGATATGGTTATCTAAAGGGTGTTTTTAAATGGCAAAGAAAAGAACATTTGAATAAAAAGATCGATTAATTGTTGAATGACAATTAGTTGTTAAAGTGCCTTTTAATAGAACAAGTCTTATTGACTAACCCTAAAGCAAGGTAGGAGGAAATGAAAATGGAAAAGATTAAAAAAATTGTAGCAGAACGAAGAACCTACACACCTAACCAAAACACTCATTCCCATAATTATGCTCAATTAATTTTGCCTCTCCAAGGAGAGCTTTATATTAATACAGGGGCACAGGATCTTCAACTAGACCACCAAACATTATTTTTTATTCCACCCGAGTGTAATCATACTTTTCATTCAATTGTACGTAACGAGTTTTTGGTTTTAGATATTCCTCATTTTATGTTAACTAAGAAAAAGTTATATAATAAAGGAATTTCATTTAAATTAGATAATCAATGGAAAGGGATTCGATATCTTATCCTGAATGAAATCGATAAACAATCTTTAAATGGCTCTGCTCTTAAAGACCTATACCCCTATATTTCACATTATTTACTCCAAGAACAACAACCTAAATCTATTAGGTATATCAATGAACATTACAATGAGAATATTACGGTTAATAAACTGGCTTCACTTGAACATTACAATCGTTCATATTATTCGGATTGGTTTCTAAAAGAAACTGGGAAATCACCTTCAGCATATATACAGGAACTTCGTTTGAATAAAGCAAAAGAATTGCTTCTGAATACTGATTTACCCATTTTACACATCGCGATTCAAGTAGGTTTTGAACATCAATCTTCCTTAACACGTTTATTCCAAAAATATGGGGAAATAACACCAAGCCAATTTCGAATAAAAAATAGAACTTTTGAAAATTAACCCTTATAAATTAGTATAAACTAATCAAATAACGAAATTCGGATAAAAAAATTCTGAATTTTAGTAAAAAAACTGTTATCCGTTGTTTGTAAAATTTTAATATGGACTTGGTTAAGGGCCGAGTTACTTCTTGATATTGTGGTTCTTTCTGTAATCACGTTTTTTTGAGAAGTCACTTAACTTAAAAGGAGCAAAACGATGGAAACAGTTTTAGGTTTATTTTTTACACTCTTATGGTCATCTGCAGCGATAGCTACAAAGTTTGGCTTAAACTCTACCACCCCGTTGGTATTGGCTACCACTCGCTTTCTGATCGCTGGAAGTTTGCTATTTCTTTATGTTTATTTGTTAAATAAAAAATATCCTTGGCCACGGTCACAGGAATGGGGCTCATTAATTGTTTTAGGGTTATTGAATACAACAATTTATCTGGGTGCAACCTTTTGGGCATTGAATTATGTATCGGCAGGCTTATTTAATTTATTTGTTACAACAAATCCTTTTGTGGTTGCTTTACTGTCCTCTATATGGTTAAAACGAAAAGTTTATTTACAAGAATGGATAGGAATGGTCATAGCAGCATTTGGACTATTAATTGCCTTATGGCCATCTATCACAACCAGTGAGGCTAGTGTAAATGGATTGATTATTTTGGGGATAGGAATGGTATCAATGGCAATTGGAAGCGTTTATTTTAAAAAAGTCAATTTAAATCTACCGAGTATTGTCATTAATACTTGGCAAGTGTCTATTGGTGGAGTTGCTTTAATCCCTATAGCTTATATTCTCGAAAAAGAAAATTATTTTTTGAAATTGGATTATTATTTCCTTGGTTCGTTATTTTGGCTGGTGTTTATTATTTCAATCGGCACAATGTTGCTTTGGTTTTACCTGTTGAAACAGGATACGGTAAGGGCTAACAATTGGTTATTTATGACTCCTATTTTTGGATACATATTAGCTACTATTTTTTTAAATGAATCTATTACTATGTTTGATATTACAGCAACAGTATTTGTAGTAATGGGATTATTACTTTCTGGGAATATTGCCGTCCTCCCTATCAAAAAACTCCAAAACAGAATCCGAAAAGTTAATTATGATTCAAGAAGTAAAAATATAAAATAAGTTCTGACTAGTGCTTTATTCAATTAAAGGGCACTTTAATTGAATAAGGTTCACAGAAATGATTAAACTTTTTTAGAAATAAATGATTCAATTGAAATTATTAAAAGCGTGTTTTGATCAATCTTTTTTCAAATCACGCTTTTTTTTGTTTATTTATCAGGTTTATTAATATTAATTTGATTAAACTTTATTTTAAAGCAACATCCGGAGTCGGCTTTGTGCTTAGGCCTGCAAATGTTTTTTGTGGTAAAGCGCAGTGCTAACGTAGCGGCAGTCGCAGATTTTTATTGCGCGAAAGCGAAGCGGCAGCGAGAAGATTTTGGTCACTCAGTCGTGTGTTGTTGTTGTTGCTGTCGCTTTCGTTACAAAAAACATTTGCTTAAAGAAGTTAAATCAGATGGACTTAACTTCCAAATGCGAAAATAAGCTCTGTCTCACAAGCTATTTCTCCGTCAACTGTTGCTATTCCACGTCCTTTACCAATGGCACCCTTTAAGCGTGTAATTTCCACTTCAAGACGCAATTGATCTCCTGGTTTAACTTGTTTTTTAAAGCGACATTTATCAATACCTGCCAGTAATCCTAGTCGCCCTTGATTCCCTTCTTTTGTGAGCATAATAATAGCACTTACTTGAGCTAATGCTTCGACAATTAACACACCTGGCATCACTGGATAATTAGGAAAATGTCCATTAAAAAATTCTTCATTGATTGTTACATTTTTAATGGCTACCGCTCTCTTCCCCTCTTCTAATTCCAATACTCTATCAACTAATAGAAAAGGATAACGATGTCTAATAACTTCTTGTATTTGTTGAATATCTAGCATCAAAAAAACCTCCAAAAATATTATCACCTAATTCTATCATTAATTATTAGTAGTTGGTACTATTTTTATGTTTGAATTACGAAATAAAAGCCACATTCCCATGGATGTGACTAATATATTTTGTATTAGTAGTCTTGCTTATTAAGTGGCCAAATAGAAGTAGGTACATTTTTATATGGGAAGTTTCTCAAATAATTCGAGGCTGCTCCTGGTGCATCAACATAAATAATATCTCCCACTATTGGTTCGAATGCTGCTCTAAAATGATTTTTCGCTTTCAGTACAAGTAATTTTTTATCTGATGGCTCTATTCCGATATGGCGGAACATCTCAGGATCATTAGCAGACATTGGTGTGCCTATTAATAAGATTTCAACATCTTCACATTTTATATGCACGGCATTCTTTAAGTCCATACGATAGTTTTTCTGATAAGGTCCCGAATTATAAAATACACCATCTGAAATAGCAATAACATCTGCTATTACGTCAATAGGAAGTCCGTATTGAGGATTAACCTTACCCCCTAATTGTAACTGGACTTTAGATCCAATTCCCGCTTCCTTACATTTTTCAATACTTTCAACATCGTAAATTCCACCTATTAAACAATCCTTAATGTTTAGCGCTAAAACTTCTCTCATGAGTTCAGTTGTATCAGCGCTACCACAGCTTAGTGGGTTATCTGAGATATCAACTAGCGCCACTGGCTGATCTCCAAAAAGTTGAAAGGTCTGTGAAACCGCTTCTTTAATTGTTGGTAGAGTTACTAAGAACTCTTCTTTAATGTCCATATATAAGTTTGTCAAATTTTCAAGTGCTTGCTTGACCTCTATCACGATTAATTTGTCTACAAAGCTCTAGGGCAGATTCATTCGCCTCAGACCCCACACATACTGTACTACGATTGGTGTTGTTTAGATTGACACAAAGAAAAATATTTGTTATAAATTTGACCATAAAACTAACAGAAAATCTCGTTTTAAAACTCGAAACGAAATCGTAACACAAAATCCTTTAACTATAATCCAATAATATACAATATTATACGAATATCACAGAATTATTTTCTGATTTTTATAAATAGTTAATTTCAATTCTTTACAGCATTTCATTATCGACAGGCATATAGAAGATAGCATATAATATTTTTTGCATTCATTAAGTTAATTTTATTATCCTCTTAACTTAATGTTTATTTTATTAGAATAGGATGGGTAAATATGTTATCTTTTATTGCAATAGTTCTTCTTTTATTTTTAATTCCTGGTCCCGCTGTTATCATTACCATTACGCAAACGCTAAAAGGTGGTAAAAAGAACGGTATTTTCACTGCTCTAGGAATTGGGCTTGGTGACTTAGTCCATACGTCAGCAGCTGTATTAGGGTTATCAGCAATTTTAATGAAATCAGCTACTGCGTTTGAAGTAGTGAAATATATCGGTGTTGCATACCTTGTTTATTTAGGTATTCAAATGCTACTAACGAAGCCACAAAAATTAGAAAAACCAACTGTTGAACAAAGTCCAGCAAGTACTTCTTTCCGCCAAGGTTTTTTAGCGGAAATTTTAAATCCAAAAACTGCTTTATTTTTCTTAGCGTTTTTACCACAGTTTGTTCAGCATAATGGCCAATCTATCACTGTACAATTATTGATATTAGGCATTACTTTTGTTGTAATGAGTGTTTTATATACTATTTTGTTAGCTATTATAACAAGCTTTATTGGCGAAAAAATCTTTACGAAGACATCAAACAATGGTTCACGTTGGATTGAAAAAGCTGTTGGTTTCGTTTATATAGGTCTAGGGGTTAAATTAGCACTTCAAACTCAAAGTAAATAATATATAGTTTCTTAGGGAGAACACGATAAAAACGTGCTCTCCTTTTATGTTTCAATAACAAGTCCCATTTCAACTCTTACTTCCTTTTTTTCAATATCTTCATTGGAATAACTTAATAGGTCACATCCAATAAGTTGAAATCCATGCTTTCTGTAAAATTGAATGGCAGGATAATTAGAAGTTTGCGTTTCTAGAACGATCGCTCTCACCCCTATTTCTGTTGCTCGCTTTTTCACCAAAGCCATGAATTTACTCCCAATTCCTTTATGTTGATGAAATGGATCAATATGAATATCATTAATTCTTAACACATTATGCCACTTCTCTTGGCTGATGCTAACAATTCCTACTTCTTCTTCATTTAATTCAGCAATATAGCATTCAATATCTTCTATATGATCTTCAAAAATTTCTCCTTCCAAATACTTGTGAAACGGGGTTTCAAAATGTTTTAACGTAAAATCAATTGCCCAGCCATTTTCTCGTTCTTTATAGACAACATCATAATAGTTGTTGGAGACGTATTGATAGATAATTTTTTTACCATTAGGAAAGTGTTCTTTATATATCCTTTTTATCTGAAACAACTTTAATCACCCTTTTCATAGTTCTTTAGATAATCTTAATGAACATGGGTATAACTGTAAACAAGTTAGAAGATTTACAACTTGAATTAGCTGATTACATTGATAACCACATTCGGATTCATGGATCCCTTGAATACATGAGTCCCGTTCTGTATAAAAATGTACACTATAAAAATTGTTTAGTTTTGTGTAGACAATCCACTTGTTATAAAATACTCTTATTACTCATTAATTAAAGAAGGTGTAAATAGATGTATGATATTACAATTATCGGTTCAGGTGTAAGTAGTGTTTTTTTAGCATATACCTTATCTCAAAGTAATCAAAAGATATTAATTCTTGAAAAAGGAAAATCTATAGAGGAGAGAAATTGCCCTTTAGATCGAGGCGAAACGTGCAATTGTAATTTATGTGAGAAATATTTTGGTTTTGCTGGTTTGGGTAAATCAGAAGGAAAGTTTAATTATTCAACTGAATTTGGCGGCGAATTGGAGCAAAAAGTAGGTAGAGAGAATCTACAACACTTAATGGATGAAGTTGACGAAATTTTATGCCGTTTCGGTGGAGACTCTGTTTTTAAATATTCCACAGCTAATACAGAACTCTCAAAAAGAGCCCAATTATGTAACCTACAGATGTTAACTACTGAGGTGAGACACCTAGGTACGTCACTTTCAACGGAAATTTTCCAACAAATTTATAATGTTTTATCAAACAAGATAGATATTCAATTTGAGGTGGATGTGCAAGATATAAAAAAAGATAATAATTCTTTTTCTTTAATCACAAATAAAGGTAATATCCAATCTCAGCAAATAGTGTTTGCAACAGGTCGATCCGGGACAGATTGGTTAAAAAAACAATGTTCTAGTCTTGGAGTTAAGCAAGGTAAGACTCGTTTAGATTTAGGTATTAGAGTTGAAATGGCAGAACAACAGCTACGTTCAATTTTGGAAGATACCTTTGAAACAAAACTTGCTTATGCACATGAAAATATCATTTCAAGTACTTATTGCATGAATCCTAAAGGAAGAATTATTCGTAAATATCAAGAAGGTTTAGTCATGCCAGATGGTCAAAATTTTCGAGAGCAAAAGAATGGAACTTCTAACTTGAATTTTACTTTGTTCACTCCAACATATTTCCCTACTCTTGAAGATGCAAATACATATGCACATAAGGTGATCGGCGAAATAAATAAAGGGACAGATCGTATTGTAGTACAACGTTATGGAGATTTAAGGAAGGGACACTCTACAACAAAAGAAAATATGAATTATAATCGAATTCAGCCTTCGTTAAAAGCTGAATTTGGGGACTTAACTAAAGAAATTCCTTTACTATTTATTCAAATCATGCAGGGATTTTTAAACCATTTGGAAAAATTTATTGGTGAAGCCATTGATGAGGATACATTGCTTTATGGTATGGACGGAAAATTTTATTCACCAACAATAGAAACTGACGGAAATTTCCAAACAAATATTCAAGGATTATATGTAATTGGAGATTGTTCAGGAGTTACACATTCATTATCACAGGCAGCAGCTAGTGGTATTTTCGTAGGTAAACATTTAGCTATTGAGACTCCCACCCCTAAAGGGACAAGCTGACTAATGTCAGTGGGATTCCTGAGTAACTAAGCGTTCGCAGTCCATTTCTGTTTTGAACAGCTCTCAAGATTGGGGTATCCCATTACCCCTCCCTATCCAGTGCATATAGCAGATAGGGCTACGCTACTTTTACCATAGCGTATAGTTGCTG
>NZ_JBLLLQ010000001.1:441149-493829 GCF_047737915.1 Lysinibacillus sp. NPDC056185 | reverse complement strand
GAGAGGAAATTGAACGAAAAGAAAAAACGATTGGAGAAAAAAATCTGTTTCTCCAATCGTTTTAATATTATGTTGGACTTTTTCAGTGCCCTCGTATTGCACCGGACTCGTTTTTAATTTTGCCTTAATCCGTTTCGTATTATTAACTACAATAACAAAAAGTGGATTTTCAGAAACTTAAAGCGCCACATAGTAGTAAATGTTTTATTTTGAAAATTCGATAACTTTGTTGTGTCACATTGAACACACTTTTTAATTTTGCTATAGTGTTTGGAAAACTGGAGAAAGGGGAGCGATATCATGATGGGAATTTTAGATTTAGAACGGTTTACAAGTTTATCAAATGAACAGTGTGAAATTATTTTAGGTATGGCTGAAAACCTTCAAATAATAGCTGATCTTTCCCAAGCAGATATTTTTATAGATTGTCTTTTGGAAGAAGATAACGCCTCTTTAATTGTAGCTGAGGCAAAGCCTACTACTATAGTATCTTTGTATAAAAATAGTATGTTAGGGCAAATTGCATATGAAGAGATGGAGCCGGGTGTTTTATTTAGTTTAAAAACTGGGAAACCACTTTTTGGATCAAGAGGCATTACCGAAGAGCGCGGAATCATGCAACAAGATATTGTTCCTATAAAAGACCTGTATGGGGAGACCATTGCGGTATTAATTAAAGAAAGAGATATCTCACAGGTAGCGCAGAATGAAAAAAATATAGAGCAGTTTATGAAAGCGGCTAATAGTGAAGACAAGCAACGTGTATTTCAATCCTTTGTCGTTCAGGAAATTCATCATCGCGTTAAAAATAATTTACAGGTAATTACCAGTTTGCTACGGTTACAAATGCAACGTTCTCACTCGGTAGAAGTAACTGAGGTATTCCACGATAGTATATCTCGTATATCTAGTATGGCTTTAGTGCATGATTATTTGGCTCAGCGTGGAATTGATGAAGCAGATATTAAACTTTTAATACAACAAATTTCTACTTTATTAATTTCCTCGTCCATTATTCCAGGTCAACATATTACTGTGTCTGTAGAAGGGGAATCTGTATGCTGTCCTTCAGATCAAGCAACAGCCGTAGCACTGATTGTTAATGAGTTAGTTCAAAATAGCATTAAGCATGCCTTTCCTTCACGAAATTACGGGAAAATTGCTATAAATTTGAGGCAACGAAAGCAAATGGTTACGATTACAGTAACGGATGATGGATGTGGAATTGGTGATTCTTTTTCTTTAGGTGATATATCATCTTTAGGAATACAGCTTGTAGAAATGTTAGTTGAAGAGAAGCTACAAGGAGTTTTTTCATTCCCTATTTCTGAGGAAGGGACAAAAGTTTCAATAACCTTTCCGATAGTATCTACCGTAGTTAATACTAAATGACACTAGGTCTCCTAATTAAAGCTTTAGTTAAACAGTTACAAGTTTTTTAAATCTTGAGGAATTGTATATTTTAAAATAAATATCATTTTTAATTGATGTTGTTATTGTTTTCGAACTATTTACAAAATATTTGCTAGTAGTGTAGAATGAATTAAAATAATAACTGAGGCAAAGGCGCCTTTCACGCCCGAAGAAAATTTCTTCAGGGATATGTGAAAGCGCTTTTTTTTCGTTTGATTGCAATCTTTAGCATATAAAAAGGGGTGTTAAATGATGAAATTGTCCTGTGTGGTAAAAGGAACTCATTATACGTTTTCGTCGGTAAGGGAGGTACTTGCAAAAGCAAGTGAAGCAAAATCTGGCGATGTGATGGCGCGTGTAGCAGCGGTATCATCACTTGAGCGCATGGCAGCTAAAGTAGTACTTAGTGAGATGCAGCTGAAAGAAATTTATGAGAATCCGGTTATTCCGTATGAGATCGATGAAGTAACACGTTTGATTTATGATGATATAAGCGACACGATTTACAAGGATATTCAAAGTTGGACTGTCGGTGAACTGAGAAATTATATTCTGTCATCTGATACAGGTAGAGATCAATTATTGAAACTTTCTAGGGGACTAACGAGTGAAATGATTTCAGCTGTTGCCAAGCTGATGTCAAGCATTGATCTTGTTCTTGCTTCACAGAAAATGAAATATCAAGCACATTGTAATACTACAATTGGAGAGCCTGGTCGCTTAGCATTTCGTTGTCAGCCCAATCATCCAAATGATGTTCCAGAAGGAATTTTGTATTCAATCAAGGAAGGGTTGTCCTACGGAGCAGGTGATGCCGTAATCGGAATAAATCCGAATGTGGATACGGTTGAATCCGTCAAAAAACTATTGACACTTTCACATGAATTTATTGAGAAATGGCAAATTCCAACACAAAATTGTGTTTTGGCCCATATAACAACACAAATGGAAGCTTTAAAGCAAGGGGCACCTATCGCTCTTATGTTTCAAAGTTTAGCAGGTACACAAAAAGGGAATGAAGCATTCGGTATATCTAAAAAAATTATTGATGAGGGCTATGAAATGATGGCTCGATATGGTACATCTGCAGGTCCAAACTTTATGTATTTTGAAACAGGACAAGGTTCGGAGGTATCTTTAAATGCTGATTTTGGGGTAGATATGCAAACCCTTGAATCGAGAAGCTACGGTTTTGCACGTCACTGGAAACCTTTCATGGTGAATACTGTTTCTGGTTTTATTGGACCGGAGACACTTTATGATGGCCGCCAATTAATAAGAGCGGATCTTGAAGATGGATTTATGGGGAAATTACATGGTTTACCAATGGGTATTGCTCCCACTTATACAAATCATATGGATGCCGATCAAAATGATCAGGAAGTTGCCGGTATCATAACGGCAGTAGCAGGAGCTAATTTTTACATGGGAGTACCAGGTGGAGATGATGTCATGCTGAATTATCAAGATACAAGCTATCACGATGATGCTAGTTTGCGTGAGATTCTGGGCTTACGACCACTTCGGGAATTTGAAAAGTGGTTGGAGAAAATGGGCCTAATGGAAAATGGAAAGTTGACGAAACGAGCGGGAGATTTATCAATTTTTGATTGAGAAGGGAGGAGCAAAATGGATATTCAAGAAATTGTTCAAAGAGTAGTGGAAGAAGTAAAGAAAAACATGAATTCGCCAAAAACTGAAACCAATCAAAATAAAGAAGAAATTATATATTTTCCGGAAGAACGTATAGAAGGGGTAGAGGAGCCGCATAACGCTGCATCTATTGAGCGGGCGCAAAGTATTACACCTGCGCGTATTGGTATTGGTCGAACTGGGACGCGTATGTTGACGACAAGCTATTTACAATTTTTAATTGATCATGCAGCTGCACAGGATGCTGTATTAAGAGATGTAAGTGATGATTTTCTTCAACAAATGGATTTACACAAGCTAGAAACAAAAGCCTGTGATATGAAAACTTACTTAATGGATTTAGATGCCGGTCGAAAGTTATCGGATGAATCTATTAAGTATCTTGAAAAGAACGGCGATAAAGGCAAAGAGGTTCAAATTATTGTTTGTGATGGATTGAGCTCCTCTGCGGTAGAAGCAAATGTAGTTGATTTACTGCCGGCTTTAATACAAGGCCTAAAATTAAAAAATATAAGTGTCGCAAAGCCGTTTTTTATTAAGCGAGGGCGTGTATGGGTGCAAGACGAAGTAGCTGCTATTGTTAATTGTGACCTTGTCATTTCATTGATTGGTGAAAGGCCAGGTCTAAATACAGATGAAAGCTTGAGCACATACATGATTTATAGGCCTACTGAAAAAACAGTTGAAGCTGATCGGACGGTCATTTCAAATATCCATAAAGATGGATTGACTTCAGTTGAAGCTGGTGCCTATCTATCTGATTTAATTGAACAAATGCTTCATGCAAAGTGTTCAGGAGTTACTTTTGCTCAACAAAGAAATTTAACTTCTTTCAGCTGAAATCTCCCACCACTATAGGTAGTGAGATGAATGCGGCGTAAAGTTACTTTTCAATGGGTCCAGAAAGGTTGTGATGTTTTATGAAAAAACGGATTCTGATTGCTGAAGACGAGCCAATTATTAGACTGGACTTAAAAATGATGCTTCGGACTAACGGCTATGAGGTAGTCGGGGAAGCAGGAGATGGGGATCGAGCGATTGAACTCGCTTTTAAGTTAAAGCCAGATCTTGTGTTAATGGATATTGAAATGCCAAAAATTAATGGTTTAAAAGCAAGCGAGGTTATTGGTCGACAGCTAGATATACCAGTGTTATTGATTACTGCATACAGTCAAAAAGAATTTGTAGAAAAGTCTAAGCAAGATAATATTATGGGGTATCTAGTTAAACCCGTTTCTGAAGCTAGCTTAATTCCAGCAGTGATGATTGCACTTCAACAAGCTAAGAGGACACAGACGCTAAAACAATCTTTACAACTAACACACGAAAAAATTCAAAAGCGCAAGATGATTGAGCGAGCAAAAGAGCAACTTGATGGGAAGTAATTATCTAGGCTGTAGATATTTACATTAACCCAAAGTATTAATGGATTTTAGTTGTTGATCTTGTTAAAATATCTGTTAAATTTATGGAAAATTCTGAAATTTATATTTAATAAATACCGTAGACAGTTATATTTCACTCATCTTAAAAGAAATTGCCATTTAACACTTCTACCATAAATTCCGAAATTATAAGGGGCATGGTCACTCATTTGAAATATAATGAGTGACTTTTTTTAAAATGACGGATTGTAATATTAAGTGCAACACCCAGAAATCAATATAAAGGAAGCCCATAACAACCCCGTGTAGAATGTAGTTACCACACCAACATTCAAACGGAGGAATCGTTATGAGCTATACCCATCTTACCATATCAGAACGTGTAAAAATAGAAACATACCTGGAACTTGATTATCCGATTCGTAAAATAGCGAAACTCTTAAATCGTCAACCTTCTACGATTTCCAGAGAAATAAAACGCCACGCCGGTAGTACAGCTGACGAAGCACAAGTACGTTACCACCAAAATAAATCCAACTGTGGTGCCAAGTATGTACGCCAAAAGTAAAAGAAGCTGTTCAAGAAAAGTTGTGGGCTACTTGGTCGATGACAAAGATTCTATATAACAATGTTTTTCAGGTGAAGAAATTAGAAATTATTGTTGATATTTATTATAGAAAGAAGGAATTAGTTTAAAATTTACTTTTGAACTAGGAGTTAATACTACGTAAGACAAAATTTGGTCATTATACGCAAATATAAATGAATGGTTTAAGTGGGAATCAGACTTAAAAGATATTTCACTAAAAGGTGAGTTTGTAAAAGGAAGCACTGGAACTATAAGAGATAGGAAAGAGCGCTCACCCTTTCCTATCTCCTTAAAGGTATTTTTTCAATTGATTTGGAGAGAAAGTTAGTTAAAAACTGCTTTTCAATATTTTAGTTTAATTGGTCCAATAATTTAAACTTTAAATTAGGATATATTTTATAATACATTTTCTTTTCTATTAATTTATGTGCAATTACAATTGAAGCAAATACAAAAGCGTACAGAATAAACGCCCATGGATAAGCTAAAAACCAATCAAGTACATTTTTAAAGATATCCCCTCGATCTATTACTTTTAACTTTCCTAATATCATATAAACAATAAAGACAACGATTGGTAATGCAATAACACCCGAGATAATGTTTAAAGATCGTTTTTTATTCCGAGCTTCGATAAAAGTAGGTTCATTTAAATATTCACTAACCCCCACCACTTGTTTTTCAAAGGTATCTTCACTTTTAATAGGTAAGTTGTAATCATTAATTATTTTGTGAAGCTGTTTAAGTTCTTCCACGCTTGAAAAAAATTCAACCATCGTTTTTCCGTAATTCAGTTTCCTCACTTCTTTCTCATTTAAAAATTTTTAGTGTATAGTACCATAAATGAAAGGTTGTTTCTATTTGCATGTCGATTGGGTTTTACCGAATTTTATCATTATTGTTTTTGATTAGTTTTTCATTTAGCCATAAATAAAGTTAAAAATGAAGAGGTCCGGCTACAACCCGGAGGCTAACCTTTTCCATGTTTATGTACCGAACGTCTGTCGGATTTCCTGCTCCGTGACCGGCAGCACAATCGTCAGCTTCGCAGGGTCCTTCGGGGAATAGATGACATTGATGATTTGACCTTGCTGCACCCGGGCAAGATTCTCGACAAGCAGATCTTTTTGTACCGTCACCTTGAATGTTTCCCCGTTTAGTTTGGTAACGGCGAGAGTAAGCTGCAGTTGAACTTTTCCGGATGCGGCCATACCCAGTGGTACTACATCCATTACTTTAGCTAGACCTTTATCCCCGGTTTGCGCAATATCCGCTAGTTCCGGACTCAAACCTTGTTTAACGAGCTGTTCATTAAAAAGCGATTGAAGATCATTTTGATTCATATGACCTTTGGCATCAAAACCGATCTTGTAGGGATTTTTCTCCGAGACCAGTAAGGGAATAATGAATCCAGGCTGAAATTGCGGTAAATTCATGACAGGAACAATCATCCGCAGCTTGGCCGGGTATTTGTCGTGGCCCTGTCTTGTTACCATCAGCTCCAGCTTGACTTCCGGTTTATTGTTAATCATCGTTCCGGTTTGCTGGATATTCGTGATGAGTCCCACTGCTGACTGCCCCTTCTTGACGGTACCGACACCAAAGACGTTACTCAATATGGGTGGAAGAATCAACAGGGCAATACCGGAAAAGATGGCTGGCACAAACCAAGAAGAACCTATAATGATAAAGGGATCGTCCCATATCCAATTAGCTAGCAGCGGGGAAAAGCAAACGCCAAGCACGGTAATCATGCCAAGTGATGTTAAGATTTTTTGCATCATTATCCCTCCTGGGTCAGATTCAAGTCATGGGGCCAACATAGATGAGTTCCGCCGGATTGGCCGGATGCTGTCCGAGTCCGATGTAGTCCCTGGTCCGTGGCACCTGTAATTTCGATACAAGCGTTTCGAGCGTTTTCGTATAACGGCTACCACGGGTTTCCGTCACCTCCAGCTCCAAAATAACAACCGGTTCAAAATTAATCAGTTTTCCGGTATCGCGTACCGAAAGGACGATAGCGGTAGCGGTGATAGGAACGGAACCTCCCGCGGCCATCTGCGCTTGCCTAGTCTGCTCAATGCTTTGATTTATGGCTTCGCGATGCTGCTTGGGGATGAGTCCCTTCATCATCATGCCGCTTAAGCCTTTATTTAATAATTGATCCGCTTTTTCCAAATTGTCCTGTGCATGTTTCTTTTTACTGAACCAGCCCATATGTTAAGCACCTCGCTACAATCGTATTTTTGAGTTCATCGATGTCTCTATTACAATTGTAAACAGCGGATGGAAAGGAGACAACGGGTTTGAAGGGATACAATATGGTGGCGGTAATCAACGGTTTTACTTCCGGTTTAAGGAGTGAATTTTGCGAAGTTCTACCCTTTACTGCAATAAAAAGCGGAAAATCCGCCTTTTAACGTTTGGGACAGCCCATTCGTATTGCGGTTTTCCGACTGAAATCCGTTTTATTATTTGCTCCGTAGAAGGTAAACTAGCTTCTTGTAATAGGCAGCTGATTCCTTGTATTTTCTGGCATCCTCAGAGACGACGGCAAGCGACTCATATAGAGTCTCCAAGCGGTTGGTTTGCTGAATGGACTCAAAATAAGGCAAACAGGCCATGGCATGCTCCATTGAATGTTCAAACTGCCCCTGCGCAAACGAGAGTTGGCTTTGGTAGAATTGTAGCGACATTTGTTGATCGGTTGTTTCGGCGCTGCTTTCAAGCTCCTTGATCATCTGCGGGAGCAATGCCCATTGCTTTTGGTTTAGTTCCAACTCGCAGCGGTAAATATCGAGCAGCGGTTGGAACTTCTGTCTAATTTCTTCTGGTTCGTGCCGAATCATTTCTTTAAAGCGGTCAATCTCCAATGCGGCTTTGTCATATTCGCCTAGCAGCGTTTGCATGATAATTCGGTTGTTCATTATGGATGTCATCATTTCGCCCTGATTGGAGGTGTAAACCAAATGTGCTTCCGCCATGGATAAGGCTAGCAGCGCTTCCTGAACAAGTCCGACCGTAAACTGATAACCGCTGTAGGTGAGATACAACCCGCTCAAACGGTGAAAGAGCCTTTGTTCATAGACATGCTTCATCATTTGCTCAAACGTCTGTTTCGCCTGATCATACTGTTTCAAATAGATAAAGGCCTCCAGCATGAAATTATGCGCCGTCAGCCATGGCTCGCTGCCTGGAGCGAGCAGTTCCGCAAGTTTTCGTGCTTGAAGCAGTGCCTCGTGGTAATGGTGTTTGGATCTGAAAAGTTGGATTTTATAATAAAACATCGCTTTTTTGGCTGGTAGGGGCAGATCATTGTCGTCAGGACGCCCGTATTTATCCAAGTAATAATTCAAATAGTTCCGGTGCAAATAATCATGAGCTACCGCGTCATTAAGCTGCTGGTAATATACGGCTTTCATTAAGGCTGTGGTCAACTCAACGGTTAAAGCATCGTCGCGGTCCGGCAGATCGTTAACCTGCTGTTCATCGATGGATGCAGTGGATTGGGATAACATTTCGAAAATGCTCTCTGCCTTTGCCAATGTATCCGGCGATTGAGATGAAGCCTGCAGCAAATAAGCAGGAGAGACGCTGAGACGGGAGGCTATATGTTCAGCCAAATCAGCGGCAAGAGTGTAACGCTCTGCGAGGATATTGGCAAAATGGGTTTGCGTCAGTAAACCTTCAACCAGCTCTTTGCGGGTGATGTTTTTCTTTTTGCACAAAAAATCGATTCGTTCTTTTAACATAGGGCGTAGAAATCTCCTTTCCGCGAAAGTTCCGTAAAAGTATACCATGAATATATAGAAAAAAAGGCTTAGAATAAGGATAAATGGGTGGAAATGCCCGCTATCGGGCGCATCGATGGTCCCTCGTATGAAAATTATTCATTATACTAATTTATGGAGAAGTTGGACTTTATTCTATAGATGAAAATAACGGTAATCATACTTGTCTCTTTATTATTTTACCTTTTATTATAAATTCGCAGTTTATCATATTAAAAAAAATATATTTGATAAAACTATAATAATACATAAAAGAGAGCATGTTTTTTATTCATGAAAAGACATGCTCTCTCTTTATTGAATGTTCACATCTGAGGCCCATCGCCAAAAGTTGTGGATGACATTTGTTAAAAGTATGCCATGTATATAGGGATCGGACGCCCCTAGGAAAGCGCCCGGTCGGAACGAAAATCAAAGCACAGTTTAACTGCATATTCTGCAAATAATTATGCTGTCGTTGGTTTGACTAAATCAGCTTCGTTAGAATACGTAAAAAAAAGGGCATTCGCATTAATGCCATTTGTCCAGGCGGTGTTCAAACAGCGTTAACAAATAGTGTTACGGAAATGTTTGAAACAACTGGCTATATTCCAGATGAACTTCCGAACATGTGAATGGGACGTTATGCATGTTAGCAGAAATGGTTGCTTTCTTAGCATCTGAACGGGCAGGAGCAATAGTTCTTGTTGATGATGGTTTAACTTTATAATAAGAAAAATCCCGAATATTGAACGTTATTCGGGATTTTTTTTCTTATCTTATGTTTTTAATTTATCCTAAAGCTTTCTATTAAACATAGTAGCGTGTTTTAATCAGTTTTCGGTTTAAAACACGCTCTTAAACTATGCTATTTTCTTTTGTTTGGATACAGGAACAGAACGATTTAAAATACTATTGGCTATCATTCCAATCATAATAATGATCATACCGATTAAAGATACTCCAACTGGCCATGAACCGTTTAAAAAAAGGATTTCACCAAGAACAGTAAAAATCATTGTTCCTGCTTGTGTTGCCTCCACTGCCCCTAACAAAGAAAGGTTATTTTTCGCTAAGTCAGTAGCGAAGAAAAATGTCATTGTGGCGATAACACCCGAACATAATGCTAATAAGAAACCTTGCATCATTTGCCCAGATGTTGGTATGCCAGTTGTAGTCCAACCATAAATCGCTAATATAATACTGACAGGAAGGCTACCAATTGCCATGCCTAACACGCGTTGAAATGTATCTAAGCGACCAGCAACGACTTCCATCATTTTTCTATTACCGAAAGGATATAAGAATGCAGCGATAACTACAGGGAGGAAGCCAGATAAAAATTGAGAAACAGTAATGTTTCCAGCTTCTGTTAATTGCATACAAATGACACCCGTTAAAATAAATAAGGAAACGAGTAAGCTTCGCATAGGAATTTTACCGCGAACTCGTTTAACTCCTGACTTTGTCTCCAATGTAATAAAAAATAACGGAGATAATAGCAAACCAGCTAAAATGGTTATTTGCCATGTACCTGCGACGAGCCATGCAGGACTAAATACAGCAGCATAGCTTAATAAGGAATAAAATCCTACCCCGGCTATTGTGCCATAACCAAGCCATGCCAAAGGGTGTTTACCCATTTCTACCCATAGTGGACGAAGGTTTTTGCGAAATAGGACGATAAAGAATAAAATGGGTAAAGCGAATAAAAATCGGAAGGAAGCAGTCCAAGCCCAGCTTGTTCCTGATACGTTCATAACTCGATTTATAATAAATGTAGCTGAAAAAAACGCAGATGATAAAATACCTAATAAGATAGCACGCATTTCGTTCGCTCCTTTCTAAATATATATTATAATATAATTATTCATATAAAAAGTAAACTATAATATACTAAAGGTGGGGTTCATATGAAAGAACAAGAGGATATGCAAACAAAAGAAGTTATTTTGCAAGTTGGTCAACTGTTACGACAAATACGAAATGAACAGAAATTAAGTTTAGAAGAGTTAGCGAAAAAAACTGGTGTTAGTAAATTAACGTTAGGGAAAATTGAGAGAGGAGAAACGAATCCTACATTAGGTGTCATTTGGAAGATTACGAAAGGATTATCTATTCCGCTGTCACGGCTTATGGTGATAGAAGATATAGTAAATGTTGCACGTTGCGGAGAGGGATTTACGATAGAAGAAAATCAAATGTGGCGATTAGAAACTATATTTCGTTACAAAAAAGAAACAGGATTGGAAATGCATCGTGCTTATTTACAACCGAATAGCATATATGAGGCAGAACCTCACCATGAAGGAGCTATCGAATTTGTAACAGTAATGCAAGGGAAAATTTCGATTCAAGTTGGACAAGAAATGTACGAATTAAACGAATTTGATTCTATTCAATTTGAAGCAAATCGACAGCATAGCTATGAAAACACAGGGAATGAAGTAGCAGTTCTCCATTTAACAATGAAATATTTATCTTGAAATAAGGTATCACGCTTGAGTAGCTGGAAGAGGAATTGACAGAACCAGTGGAATTAAGTGTTTCAATGAAAAAAGCAGTGGGATTCAGCAAAGCAAGTATGTCTTACTGACCATTTATGAGAGATTTGCTACAGGGCACTTGCTAACCAACAACTCCTTTTAGTCCAAATAGCCAAAATGGGTGGAGAAAAATATTGTGTTTTTCTCCACAGTCTATTTCTGTTTAACTTTCATCAAATGCTTTGCAACGGCTTCCATCAAGGTATAAAAATCGTGATCTATTGTTGAGCACGAAAAGTGGCTAGCACAGTTTTAGTTAAGATGTTTGTGCCGATTTCAAGAGCATCTGTATCAAAGCTCATATAAGGATGATGGAGTCCAGGCGCGAGGTTACAGCCTAGGCCAATCATCGTTGCTTTTAAATGTGGTTTCTTGATTGTGTAAAAATGAAAATCGTCCCCACCAGAGGTGATGAGTGTGGGTATGATATTTTCTTCGCCAATAACTTCGGTAATGCCTGTGCGTGCAAATTGAATAGCTTGCTCGTTTTGAACAGCAGCAGGCATGGCTGTTATGGTGCTATAATGAATACTTGCCCCCAAGGTTGTACGTACACCGTCAATGATTTGTTTGAATTTTTGTACCAACTCCTGCATTGCTTCATTCGTTTGTGCACGTAAATCTAGTCCGAATTGTCCATTCCCGGGAATAATATTTCGACTGTCACCTCCAGCACGAATATAGGTCATTTTGATAGAATGTGGTATTTGCGGATCAATGCGAATTTGATTTAACTGTTCATTGATCGTCGTCATAACATCTATAGCATTGACCGTCAAATGAGGGCGTGCACCGTGACTATCGACTCCTTGTACCTGCCCATCAATCATTTGACCTGCGCCATGTATAATAACTGGTGATGCTACACCAAATGGGATTTCTTGGATTGGTCGCAAGTGGATGCCATATAGGTATTCCACATCCTCCACAATACCTTTCTCAATCATTTCCAAAGCGCCAGTACCTTTTTCTTCTGCCGGTTGAAAAACGAGGCGTAGCGTACCTTTGAAATTTTCATGCTGCATACATTTTGCAACACCAAGGACCATACTCATATGAGCATCGTGACCACATGAGTGATTCGCTTTAAAACAGCCATCAACTTCCTGCCATAGTGCATCAATATCTGCACGGACCGCTACTATAGGCTGGCCTTGGCCAAGGTCTGCATAAAGCCCTGTACAATCATTAAAAGTAGTCACCTTATAGCCTAGGTCACTGAGTACTTCTTTCAAATATTGGGTTGTATTTACCTCTTTCCAGCTTACTTCTGCATTTTCATGTAAGTAATGAAAATGTTGTAATAGTTCTTGCTTAATTTTCATGATGTAATCCCTCATTCCAAAATAGGTCTTTATAAGTAGTCTCATATTGTTGCTTTTGTTTTTCATATTGCTCAGGATAGTCTTGAATCATTTGATGCAATATTGTATTCAATAACGAGGAAATGACAGGACCAGAGTCAATTGTAGACATATGTGACATCTTAGTAATAAAAGTCGAATCAGCAATTTGAGTTATGGGAGCTATATCTGAATCTGTGATGCCCACCACATAAACTCCACGTTCCTTTAATTCCTGCGTAATTTCAAGCGTATGTTTCATATAACGATTAAAAGAAAAGGTAACAACGACACTATTTTCATCTAAGTTATTAATGTAAGAAAAATCATCCATATATAAATTTAAAATTCGACTATTCCCTCTTATTGTATTCAATGTGAAGCTAAACCAATGTGCAAAACCATAAGAGGCTCCACTCCCTAATACAACAATCTCCCTTGCAAGAGCAATTTTTTTAACGACCGTTTTAAACATTTCAGGGTCTATATTTTCAGCCGTTTTTTTTATATTGATTTGATCACGAATCATAACTTCTTCAATACCTGTATGATCAGTTTGCTCTGCAAATGTGTGTGAAAAGCTCATCAATGAATTTTTTAAATCAAAAATAGAATCCTGTACTTCATTTTGTAAATCAGTAAAACTCCCATAATTGATGGCATAAACAAATCGAATCACACTTGTTTCACTAACTCCAATCATATTGGCGATTTTCGTCGCAGAGTTTGAAGCAAATAGCTTCGGATCTTCTTTCAAAAAGAGTGCAACACGTTTTAATGTAGGGGACAAATCATCAAATTTTTCTTGTATTTTAGCTTCGTATGCGTACAAGCCGATACCTCCTTTAGTAGTGAAGGAAATTCTTTTTTTTTCTAAAAAAATAAGCGTTTACTTTATTATAGCATATTCAAAATAAACTTTATTTTCAATATTTTCAGAAAAATAATTGAATTTTTTGAATAGTTTTGTTAGCTTAATATATATATTGAAGTGTTCACTTTAAATTTTTAGGAAATAAAGTGAATACTTCTAATGATCTAACATCATAAAATCTTGGGGGGATTGACATGAAAAAAGCAAATTGGTTATTTGTAATGTTTGCAAGTGTGCTTTTTGTGTTAGCAGCATGTTCTTCAGATGATAATGCTGGTGGTGAAAGAGCAGATAGTAATAAAGATTATTCAGAATTACAGGTAGCTTATAATGCTCAGCCACCAACGTTAGATCCGTTGATGACAACGGCGGTAGCTACGCGTGATGTAGCTCGAAATATCTATGAATCTTTAGTGACACTAGATAAAGATTCGAAGGTTGTGCCAATGTTGGCGGAATCAGTGGAGGAAAGTGAAGATGGTAAAGTTATAACATTTAAATTGAGACAAGGTGTTAAATTCCACAATGGTGATGATTTAACAGCCGAAGATGTTGTGGCATCTATGCAACGCTGGATGACAACGACAGGTTTAGGAAAATCTTATTTTGCGGATGCAACATTTGAAAAAGTGGATGATTCAGTTGTGCGATTGGTAATGCCGAAGCGACTATTCATTGCGCTCCATTTATTGGCAGATCCAAGTCAAATTGCAATTATTACAACGGAAGAAGCAAATGCTTCAACGACAGCTGAGGGCTTAACAGAATTTATTGGGACAGGTCCATATAAATTCTTAGAGTGGAAAAATGATCAATATATTCATTTAGAGAAATTTAATGATTATGTTGCTGTAGATAGCCCAGCAAGCGGATTGGCTGGTAAAAAAGAGGCACAATATAAAAATATTTATTTTAATATTGTAACCGATGCTTCAACGCGTTTTGCTGGTATTCAAACAGGAGAATACCAAGTAGCAAATGCGATACCGTTCGATAATGTGGCGCAATTAGAAAAGTCTGAAACTGTTAAAACTTCCATTGACCATAATGGCTTTAATGCTGTTGTATTTAACAAGCGAGCAGGACTTTTTGCTAAACAGGAAGCACGTCAAGCTGTAAATGCGGCTCTTGATCAAGAAGCAATTTTAAGGGCAGCGTTTTCGAGTCCTGAATTTTACGAATTAGAACACAATTTAATGATTAAAGATCAAACAGACTGGTATACAGATGCTGGTAGCGATCAATACAATCAAAAGAATATAGAAAAGGCAAAATCCCTATTACAACAAGCTGGCTATAATGGAGAGGAAATCGTCATATTATCGACACGTGATTATGAAGACCATTACAATGCAGCCGTTGTGGTTCAACAACAATTAGAAAGTCTTGGCATGAAAGTAAAGCTTGATATTTATGATTGGCCAACTGTGCAACAGCGTCGTACAGATGAAAAGGCATACGATATTTTCATTACTGGTTTCCCAACTGAGCCTGTACCTAATAAATATGTGTTCTTGGATTCCAAGGGAGAATGGCCAGGTTGGACAAATAGCCCTAAAATTGATGATTTATTAAACAAAATTGCAGGTGCTGCAACACAGGAAGAAGCGAAAGGCTATTACAGTGACTTAATGGTTGAAGTATATGACTATGTTCCAATTATTAAATTTGGAAACAAAACGACAGTAACAGCATACGATGCATCCATTGAAGGCTATGATTTCTTGCAAGGTATCATTTTATGGAATATGAAATAATTTGTAAGGGGGGATGAGCTTATGTTGAACTTTATATTGAAACGAATACTGTCACTTATACCTGTGTTATTTGTTGTATCAGTTGTCGTCTTTTTATTAGTTCATATAACGCCTGGTGATCCAGCTTCAGTTATGCTCGGTCCCGAAGCCTCTCCTCAGGATGTGGCTAAGCTACAGGAAGAGCTTGGCCTCAACCGCCCTATTTTGGAGCAATATGTGACTTGGGTAGGGGCTATTGTTAATGGCGATTTAGGAACATCACTATTTATGAAAAAACCAGTATTAACGGCTTTTTTTGAGCATTTAGGTCCAACACTTTCATTGGCCATTATGGCTCAATTGTTTGCTATTGTACTAGCTATCCCACTTGGTGTACTGTCAGCTAAGTTCAGAGGATCATTTTTAGATCAAACATTTATGGGAGTTTCACTTGTTGGCATATCAGTTCCAAGCTTTTTGCTCGGTTTATTTTTAATTTTATTATTTGGAGTGGAGCTACGTTGGTTACCTGTTGCAGGTTATAAAACGTTAGCTGCAGGTTTCGCTGTACATATCCGCTATTTAATTTTACCTGCCATTGCATTAGGTTCAATGCAAGCTGCTCTTATTGCCCGTATGACTCGATCTTCGATGCTGGAAGTTTTATCTGCCAATTTCATTAAGACAGCACGTGCAAAAGGGGTAAAGGAATTTGTTATTACAATGAAACATGCATTACGTAATGCATTTAT
Organism: Lysinibacillus sp. NPDC056185; assembly: GCF_047737915.1. Lineage (NCBI taxonomy): Bacteria > Bacillati > Bacillota > Bacilli > Caryophanales > Bacillaceae > Lysinibacillus > Lysinibacillus sp. NPDC056185. The sequence goes on along the minus strand of NZ_JBLLLQ010000001.1, from coordinate 477,768 downwards.
TCCTATCTTAACGATTATCGGTCAAACCTTCGGGACTTTAGTAGCTGGTGCAGCTGTCATTGAAACGGTATTTAATATCCCAGGCATTGGTCAATTAATCATTAACTCAGTAGAACGACGTGACTTTGAAGTGATTCAAGGAGTTGTTTTGTTAATCGCAGTTAGCTACGTAACAATCAATTTAGTGATTGATTTACTATATGGTATTGTTGATCCACGTTTACGAGTTGGGAAGAGATAGGGGGGAGTAATTTGAGTCAAGAGCTTTCAATGAATGATCTGTCAACCATTAAGAAGCAGATGAAGCAAAAGCAGCGAACGTTATTTAGAAAGAAGTTTTTTAGCAACAAATTGGCTTTGACAGGCACCGTTATTATGTCAGTAATAATTTTGTTTACGATTTTGACCCCGTTTATCATCTCGACTTCGCCATATACATTGGATACCGCGAATCGATTATTACCGCCAAGTACTGAACACTTTTTTGGCACGGATAACTATGGTCGAGATTTATTTAGTCGTGTTATGTATGGGGCACGTGTTTCATTAGTCATTGGCTTCTCTGTCGCACTGTTAACTTCTATTTTCGGGACGATTGTTGGATTATATGCAGCTTATTTTAAAAAGCTTGATAGCTTATTGATGCGTACTGCTGACGGTCTAATGGCATTTCCAGCCATCTTACTTGCGATTGCGATTATGGCATCTCTCGGTGCAAATTTAGTCAATGTCATTATCGCTTTAACGATTGTATTTACACCACTTGTTGCAAGAACTATTCGTTCCTCTGCTTTAATTGTGAAGGAGCAAACATATATTGAGGCGTTACGGGCACAAGGTGCAAATAGCACGCGTATTATCTGGTCGAATATTTTCCCGAATGTCATTTCACCTTTAATTGTTCAAGCTACTTTTATTTTTGCAGATGCCATTATTGTAGAGGCTGCACTTAGCTTTTTAGGAGCCGGGATTCCTGCACCTGAACCAAGTTGGGGCAATTTATTATATGATGGCAAAACGGTTATTTTCAATGCGTGGTGGATGACAGTATTCCCAGGAATTGCAATTATGTTAACGGTTTTAGGCTTAAATCTATTTGGTGATGGATTGCGAGATTTACTAGATCCGCATAATAAATCGAAGAAGTAGTAAGGGGGTGCTATTACAATGACAGATACTTTACTTGAAGTTGAGCATTTAAAAGTTCATTTTGATACAGAGGAAAAGAAAGTAACAGCTGTCGATGATGTTTCTTTCACTGTTAAAAAAGGAGAAATCGTTGGTGTAGTGGGAGAATCCGGCTGTGGTAAAAGCGTTACGGCAGAATCAATTTTACGACTTCTCGATGAAAAGCATACAAAGTATGAAGGTGAAATTCGTCTCGAAGGCCAAAATTTATTAGCGAAATCCGCAAAAGAAATGCGAGAAATCCGTGGTAATGATATTGCTATGATTTTCCAGGATCCGATGAGTTCATTAAACCCAGTTTACACTGTGGGTGATCAAATTATGGAAGCCCTCCTCCTTCATCAAAATGTTTCAAAAGAACAGGCCCGCGTGAAAGCGATTGACATGCTGAAATTAACTGGTATTCCAGCACCAGAGAAACGGATTGATGAGTTTCCTCATCAGCTATCAGGGGGGATGCGTCAACGGGTCATGATTGCGATGGCACTTTGCTGTCAGCCAGCACTTTTAATTGCCGATGAACCAACAACAGCTTTAGACGTGACAACGCAATCACAAATTTTAGACTTGATCAAAGAGTTAAAAGACGAATTTAATATGGGGACGATTATGATTACGCATGATTTAGGCGTTGTAGCTGAAGTTTGTGAAAAAGTAGTAGTCATGTATTTAGGTCAAGTCATTGAAGAATGTGATGTATTAACGATTTTTGATCAGCCTCTGCATCCCTATACACAAGGCTTATTAAAATCAATTCCTAATATAGAAGGAAGTCGTGAGGAAAAGCTGTATGTGATTGAAGGAAAGGTGCCGACATTAAGTCAAATTCCTACAGGTTGTCGCTTTGCTCCACGCTGTGAATTCCAGACAGACAATTGTCGCACATCTCTACCAAAGCTTGAAAGCTACGGCGACCGTAAAGTCAGATGCTGGCACTTTGAAGAAATTCAGAGGAAGCGGGAGGTGAAAATTCATGGATAACAAAGAAATGATTTTACAAATAAAAAACTTAAAAACCTACTTTCCTGTTAGTAGTGGTGTCGGGCAGGAAAAAAGATATGTCAAAGCAGTCAATAATGTGTCCTTTGAGCTTACTAAGGGCGAGACATATAGCTTAGTTGGAGAATCTGGTTGCGGAAAAAGTACTACAGGCCGTTCTATTTTGCGGCTCATTGAACCTACAGATGGCGAAATAATTTACCAAGGACAGACAATTAATAAGCTTAAACAAAAAGAAATGATGCCCATTCGTCGTAGTTTGCAAATGGTGTTTCAAGATCCTTATTCATCTTTAAACCCACGTAAACGTATCGGAACAATATTAGAAGAAACCTTGAAAATACATCATATTGGCACAAAGCAAGAGCGTACACAAAAAGTGATGGATATTTTAAATAAGGTAGGGTTCCAAAATGAACATTATTTTCGATTTCCACATGAATTTTCCGGAGGGCAGCGTCAGCGTATAGGATTAGCACGCGCGCTTATTATGAATCCAGATATTATTATTTGTGATGAGCCTGTATCGGCATTAGATGTATCTATTCAATCACAAGTGCTGAATTTATTGGAGGATTTACAAAAAGAATTTAACCTAACATTATTGTTTATCTCTCATGACTTAAGTGTTGTACGCCATATTTCCAATCGAATTGGCGTAATGTATTTAGGAAAGATCGTAGAAGAAACAACGACAGATGAAATTTTTAGCAACCCAATGCATCCTTATACAAAAGCACTTTTATCAGCAATTCCTGTGCCCAATCCGCGAATAAAACGTGAAAAGATTAAGCTGAAAGGTGAAATCCCTTCTCCATTGAATCCACCAACAGGCTGTGTTTTCCAGACGAGATGCCCTTTTGTAATGGAAAAATGCCGGACGGTAGAGCCAGAGTTGGTCGAGCATTCACCTGCCCATAAAACGGCATGTCATTTATATTACAAGTAGGGGAGTGTTGAGAAATGAAAATTGAAAAAATTATAGTTCGTAAAATGAAGATGACTATGAAATCACCCTTTGAAACAAGTTTTATGAAGCAGCAGGAACGTATTTTCTTAATTATTGAAGCGTATGGTGAGAAGCATGTTGGTTATGGAGAATGTGTTGTTAGCGCTTATCCTTATTATGGAGAAGAAACGGCTTCAACGGCATTCTCTATTATTGATGAATTTTTAATACCACTTGTTATTAATCAGGAATTCAACCATCCAGATGAGATAAATGAGAAGTTTGCTCGCGTGCGTCGCAATAATATGGCGAAATCTGCAGTGGAAGCAGCCATTTGGGATTTATATGCAAAAGAGCAGGGCATACCTTTAGCACAAGCACTTGGAGGAGAAAAAAAAGAAATTACTGTTGGCATTAGCCTAGGCATTGAAGATGATACGAATGTATTGCTGGAAAGCATTGAAGGTTATTTAAAACAAGGGTTCAAAAAAATAAAAATTAAAATTAAGCCCGGAAAAGATATCGAAGTACTGCGTGTAATCCGTGATCGCTTTGGCGATATACCTTTAATGGCAGATGCCAATTCTGCCTACTCGTTAGAAGATCTATCCTTATTTAAGGAGATGGATAAATTAAATTTAATGATGATTGAGCAACCTCTTGAGCATGATGATATTGTCGATCATCGAAAATTACAAAGAGAACTCAATACACCGATTTGCTTAGATGAAAGTATCCATTCATACGATGATGCTAGACGTGCAATTGAACTAGGTAGCTGCAAAGTGATTAATATAAAGGTAGGGCGTGTTGGAGGCTTATCCGAGGCTAAAAAGATTCATGATTTATGTCAGCAGCATCAAATCCCTGTATGGTGTGGGGGTATGCTAGAATCAGGGATTGGTCGTGCTCATAATATTGCAATTACAACACTGTCAAACTTTACAATACCTGGTGATACGGCACCATCTTCCCGCTATTGGCATGAAGATATTATTGAGCCAGAGATTGTCATGGATGACCAAGGACATATCCAAGTTTCTAATCTACCAGGTATTGGTTATAATATTGCACAAGACAAACTCGAAAAATACACAATAGAAAAGTATATTTACGAAGCATAATGAAAGTCGAATGCCGTGTTTTAAAGTTATTTGAACAGCTTCTAATTTCATTTCTTCTCTAAATTTAGGCATACAAAAACTGCACCTCCAATTGTTAGATTGTGTCTAACAATTGGGGTGCAGTTCACTATAAAGATGGGAGGCTTTAGTGCTCCATCAGATTTAACTCACCCGCTACTACAACCCAAAAATTGTGAAGGTTAATATAAATTTTATGTGTAAAAGTTGTTGCTACCCATTGCTTCATCTTATTGTAAGCGGCTCGACGCTCTCCAGCAGGAAAGCGTGAATAGCTTAGCGGATATTAGCGTCTTCTCATTAATAAAACTGGGGAAAATTCCGCTAATTAATGCACCTATTAGTCTGAAATAATTGACGAAAATAAAACTAAATTTATAATGTGAATTTTTTTAGTTCTACAGACAATGTATTTGTCATTTCTTGAAGTTCTGAAACCTTATCACTAATTTTTTTGAATGATCCTAACTGTTCTTGAGTAGAAGCGGATATTTCCTCTGTTCCTGCTGCGGTTTCTTCCGTAATAGCCGAAATGTTTTCAATGGCACTGTTCATTTGCTGACTCATTTCGCTTGTTTGCTCCATATCCTTTGTAAGGTGCTGTAACTGATCATTAATGTCTAATACATGAGTTGCAATTGCCTCAAATGACTTTTCTGTATCGGTCATCGATTGTAATTGTTCTTCTGAAAGCTGATGTCCATGTTCTGCAGTAGAAAGAATGAGTGTAATGCCATCTTGTATATGTGTCACCATCGAAGAGATGAAAGTAGTTGCTTTTTCTGTTTCATGAGAAAGTTTTTTGACTTCCTTCGCTACAATGGCGAATCCTTTTCCGGCTTCGCCAGCACGTGCCGCTTCGATTGCAGCATTTAATGCTAAGAGATTTGTTTGATCAGCAATCGCGTGAACTGCATTAGCTGCACCTTCAATTTCTGTTGTGAATTGAGAGAATTGAGTAACAGCCTCTTTGATATTAATCGAAGTGGATGAAATATCCTTCGCAATAGAGGATTGCTTCTCTAGTGAGCTACGACCATTTTGAACTGCAGTAAGCGCTTTGTTACCGTTTACTGCTGATTGTTCACTTGTCTCCTGAACAGTAGTAAATTGATCCGCCATCGTATTCATCAAGATAGCCGTTGACTGGATATCTTCTGAAATAGTTAGGCTTCCCTTTGCCAATTCGTCTGTTGATGTAGCAATTTGTTTACTGCCTTCGTTAACGGTTTCAATATAGCTTGTGACATCTTTTGTAAATAGACCAACATTTTTACCTACATGATCAATAGATTGTACGGTGGTTTTTAAGCTAACAATCATTTTGGCAAAGTTCTCAGTCAGTTGATCAACTTCATTGCGACTACCTTTCTTATAGGAGAGGGAAGAGGTGTCAATTGTCAAATTCCCTGCAGCCACCAATTGTGCATAATCCACGATTCGGTTAATCGGTTTAGTAATTCTTTTCGTTGCGACATACGAAAAAATGCTTGTAGCAATAAGTAGAAGGATACTACCTATTATTGTTGATGTAGTAATAAAAGAAATTTTCTGCGTTGCCAAATCATTCGTTTCTTTATACCATTCATTTGTTTCTTTTTTCAGTAGATACATATCGTTCAAAATACCGGATATTCTGATTGATTGTTTTTTTATCTCAGGATGATTGTGAGCAAGAAATCCTGCTTCTGAAGCTTTTTCTAATTCGTCGTATTTACCCTCGATTTTTTTGATGATTGCCTGATGCTCAGCTATTTTAGCAATAGTTGAGAGTTTTTCTAAATTTACTTTCGTTTCTTGTAAAGTTGAAAGAGCTTCATTTTTATTGGCCTCACTATCTAAAAAAGTGTAGTTATTTAAAGATTGGCTCGCTACAACTAAACTTTGTTCAAGTTCTTTCACTGCCAGTAATAGTTCTGTATCATCTTGTGCAGTTGTTTGTATATCAAATGTTTGAACGATAATAAAACCAATCATAGCCATTGCGAGGACAATGGGAATAAGTATGTTCATGAATAATTTTTTTCGTAGTGTCACTGGCTGTTCCCCTTTTCAGCAGTAACTTTTATTTTACCCGAAACAATATCTTCTTTTGCTTTTTCAATAGCAGCCTGTTGCTCAGGTGTAAGTTTAATAACACGTATATCCGCTAGGCCTACTCCATTATCAGCTAAACCGAATGACAACGATTTTTCGGAAATTTTCCCTTCCTCATCTAATGTTTTAGCAATTTTAAAAACAGCTTGGTCGACATTTTTTAACATTGATGTTACAACAGTTTTTTCTGCAATGTAAAATTGATCAATATCAACTCCGGCCGCATATATGCCCATTTCTTCCGCTTTCTTTATGGCACCAAAGCCTGTGAATCCCGCTGCATGATAAATAAAATCCAATTTGTTCTTTATGTAACGTTCTGCGATTGCGGCACCCGCGTCGGCATCATCAAATGAGCCAGAATATTCACTAATAATTTCGATATTTGGATTAAAATATTTAGCTCCCTCAATAAAGCCGTTTTCAAAGTGATGGATAACCGGAATATCTACACCACCAATAAATCCTATTTTTCCAGTTTTACTCGTCATTGCTGCAATCATTCCAAGTAAAAAGCTACCTTCTTGCTCTTTAAAGGTTATGGAAGTGATATTGGCAACATCTGATTGTCCGTCAATAAGGACAAATTGTTGATCAGGATATTTCTTCGCAGTCTTTTCCAATGCCTCCTGTACAGAGAAGCCTAGACCAATAATGACGTTATATTTTTCTTCGACAAGTTCCTCTAGCTTCTGTTCGTAATTGCCATCAGGCGCCTCTTTATAATCAAACAAAATACCTAGCTCATCGCGTGCTTTCTCAAGCCCTTTAAAAGCTGAGTCATTAAACGATTCATCACCAAGCCCTGCATCTGAAAGTAAGATACCAATTTTATAGTCATCTTGCGCTTTTTCCGGCTGAGTAATGGAACAGCCTGCTAATAACAAAGCTATTAAGCAAAAGCCAATCATTAATTTTTTCAATATGAATACCTCCATTGTATGTATTATTTATATCGGCAAAAAGTTATTCTAAGTCAGAGGTCAGACAACGATTTTTTATTTTACCATTAAATACTATCAGATTATTTACAATTTACTACAGGAAAATGGGTTTAAATCATTTTCGATATTTTCTAATCACTGAGTATTTAGTTTGTTTCACAATGGTTTTTCTCTATGTATATAGTGAAAAAGGTAGGGGTATATTGTGAAATATTTATATATTTTGCAAAATTAACCCTTTTCTTTGGCAAATAAAAAAACTCGCAAACATCTAAAGAGTTTGCGAGACACACTAATGAATTAAACCGCACCAAATAATTTTAATATATTTATAATTATGATTCCTACAATGCCGAAGTCTGAATCGCCAAATGTAGTTCCTTCGTAGCCGATATCACCCATGAAGATAAGTAGAATCGCGGGGATAAAGCTAATAATTAATCCGTTGGTAAATGCTCCTACCATAGCACCGCGTCTACCACCAGTTGCATTACCGAATACTCCTGCAGCCGCACCCGTGAAAAAATGTGGCACAAGCCCAGGTACAATCACTTTTAGCCCTATGAGGGGGAGTATAAACATGGACACTAAGCCTGCTACAAAGCTAAACAGGAAGCCAATAATAACTGCATTCGGTGCGAACGGAAAAATTGTAGGGCAGTCTAATGCAGGCTTTGTGTTTGGCACAAGTTTATCTGCAATACCTTTAAAGGCAGGAATGATCTCGGCAATTAGCATTCGCACTCCAGCCAAAATGATATAGACACCTGCGGCAAAGGTAATAGCTTGAATAATGGCAAAGACGATAAAATTCGAACCGCCAGATAACTGTGACTCAATATAGGATTGGCCAGCGAATAGGGCAACGATAATAAAAAACAGACTCATAGTTAAGGACACAGCTACAGATGTATCCCGTAAAAAACCTAGAGATTTTGGAACTTTTATGTCTTCTGTTGATTTAGCTTTGTTTCCAAAGAGCTTCCCGATTTTAGCAGATACATAATAACCAACACTGCCAAAATGACCAACAGCAAAATCATCACTGCCAGTTATTTGACGAACAGTTGGTTGTAAAATGGCTGGGAATACGACCATACAAAGACCAAGTATAATAGAGCCAACGATGATAAGAGGTGTGCCACTCATACCGCCGACAGACAGTGATGCTGCGATTAAACACGCCATAAATAATGTATGATGACCAGTTAAAAATATATATTTAAAAGGCGTAAATCGCGCAAATAATATGTTCATAATCATACCGAAAACCATAATCATGGCAGTAGCTGTTCCGAAACTAGTTTGAGCGGCTGCTACAATCGCTTCATTATTTGGGATAACTCCTTGGACATTAAATGCATGATCAAACATTTTACTAAAATGATTTAAAGAACCGATTAAAACGCTTGCACCTGCGCCAAGTATAACAAAGCCCATAACCGTTTTTAACGTACCAGAAAGGACTGTTGAAGCTGATTTTTTTTGGATTAATAAACCGACAAAAGCGAATAGGCCGACTAAAATAGCTGGTGTTCCTAAAATGTCATTCATAATAACATCTAACATATTAACACCTCATCCTATCCAATTTTTAATTAAATTCAAATTCAATCCTTTATAACAGAGGTTTAAGCTTTAATTTAATTTCAGAAATACTCATCATATTAACAATACTAACGATGTGACCTCTTTCTTCGGGCAATTGATTGACAATATCTTCTGCGCCAATATAAATATCCGCTTTCTCTGCCTTGGCAGATGCTAAATCGGTATGCGTTAATTCTGCAACTTTTCCAAGTTCAGTTAACGCTTTTTTTACATTCAATTCCATAATAAAACTACTGCCTAAGCCATTCCCGCACACTACTAAAATCTTCATCAAGATTACTCCTTTGCCACAATTTGTTGGATTTCTTTGATAATATCGTCTTTATTCTGGCAGGCGATGATGCTGTCGATTTGATGGGGTTCTTGCAAAATCTTTGTTAAGTCAACTAATGCTTGCAGATGCGACGCATGATCGGTGGCCGCTAAGACAATAATTAAGAAAACAGGCTTTTCTGGTCCAAACATAACAGGTTTTTGTAAGCTTAATAGGCTCATGGCTAGCTCATTGACGCCTTCTGTGTGCTGTGCATGTGGAATCGCTACTTTTGGTGTAATGACTACATAAGGTCCGTGCTTTTCAATGGAATGAATCATCGCCTCAATATAGCGTTCTTCGATTTTATTGTGCTTTAATAGTGGAATTGCCGCTAAATGAATAGCTTCCTGCCAAGTATTTACAATATCTGCGAGTTGTATAGTATCTTTTGTTAGTAACTCGGTTAGCAAATACAACCCTCCCTTCATAGGGATAAACAATCCCCATTTCATGTTATTATTGTCGACTATGGAAATATGTCATAAGAGGCTATTTTTTTAATTGTTTGGCTAAATCATAAATTGCAGTTTTTACAAACGCATCCATCTTGCTATCTAGACGAGATTTAGGATAAATAAGTTGAATCTTTCTATTAAGTGTCACATCGTGTAAGTCTCTTTTGATCAAAAGTCCTGATTTTAACTCATCTTCTATCAGGGCAACTGACAAAAATGCAATTGTTTTTCCGAAAGTAAGCATTTTCTTAATAGTACTGACAGAATCAAGCTCGATTGTATAAATGGATGGGTGAGGGTCCATCCATTTTTCTATAAAATGATTCGTTGAACTGGAGGATGTATGCAATAATACTTTGTTTTTTAGGACATCTGCTTTTGTGATGTCCTTTTTTGCTGCAAGCTCATGGGTAGGACTCAATGCTAATACAAGGGAATCTTCGCCGATTGTTTCGTATATTAGAGACGAATTTTCTTGTTTTGTTTCCATAATTAGCCCGAAATCTAATTCTTGGAGAGCTACCTTTTGTTCAATTTCAGGAGCTGTTTTTACTTCTAGCGATATTCGAATGTCTGGGTAAGCTGTTGAAACTAGATGAATAATATCCGGCATAAAAATATGTGCAGGTAGCCCGCTTGCGCCAAGACGAATGGAGCCAATATTACCCGCCAAAAGATTTTCGACAAAGCGATTCATGTCTTTTTGTAGCTGTACGATTTGGCGAGCATAATGATAGAGCCCTTCTCCCGCTTCTGTTAAACGGTATCCACCTGCATTTGTCCGAAATAAACGGATGCCATATTCCTCTTCAATGGAACGAATATGAAAGGATACTGTCGGCGCTGTAAGACCTAGCTCTTTGGCAACAGGAGCTAATTTTTTAAATTCTACGAGTAGGCAAAATGCCTGTAACTTCATGTTATTCATTTTATCCTCCTAAAGTAAATTAGAAAAAATCTTAGTTTTGCTTTAGTTTATTAGATTTTTTTTAACGAGATATTAATAGTAGATTAATATTTTCTAAATATCTGGAATTTATAGTTGTAATTAACGAGGAGGATATGATGAAAATCTCATTAACGAATATCGAAAAAAAATATGGACAGTCTCATGCGTTATGGCCCATCAATGTGGAGCTGGATAGCAAGTTCATTACCATCTTAGGACAATCAGGCTGTGGTAAAACAACGTTATTGAAAGTATTGGCAGGTCTTGAACAACCGACAAATGGAGAAATCCGTTTTGATGACACAATTATTTATTCATCCAAACTCCATAAAAATGTAAAACCAAATAAGCGAAATATGGCAATGGTTTTTCAAGATTTTGCATTATGGCCTCATATGACTATTTTCCAAAACATTGCTTTTGGCCTGAAGGGTATTGTTTCAAAGTCAGACATTCCGGCTCGAGTGGAGCATGTTATGCGATTGGTGAAAATGGAGGGTTTTGAAAAACGAAAGCCAGGGGAGTTATCGGGAGGACAGCAGCAACGAGTAGCACTTGCGAGGGCACTAGCGACAAATCCACAGCTTATTTTATTTGATGAACCACTATCAGCACTCGACGCAGTACTAAGAGAAAAAATGCAAGATGAAATCATGCATATTATTAACGAGTTAGATTGTCAGGCAATTTTTGTCACACATGATCAAACAGAGGCAATGGCAATGTCAGATCAAATTATCGTGATGGAGGCAGGAAGAATTGCACAAGTGGGAACACCAGAAGAAATTTATCACGCTCCAGCAACACCGTATGTAGCAGATTTTATCGGTAAAGTGAACTGGTTTGATAAAGGTAATTATATTGTGCGACCTGAAGGAATTTCCAGACTACGACGCCCAGGTACAATTGCAAAACAAGCGATGATTGTAAAAAGTACCTTTGTTGGTGATCGTTATTTAGTGCAAGCACAGGTAGAAGGTAAGTACTGGAGCTTTTACGAAGCAGAACCGATAGAACATGGCAAACAGCTTGAAGTTTTTATTGATGAAAAACAAATATATCAATTGGAGGGTTACCTTTGAAAAAACGAGGGTTAAAACTATTTGCTACAGCTGGGATTCTTTTAACATTAGCATTAGCGGGATGTGGAAATAAAGAGGTAGAGAAGAATGATAAAGCAAGTTCAGCCTCAAAAGAAGAACAAACTTTAACGGTATACTCTGCTGGTCCAGATGGTTTAGCAGCGAATATTCAACAATCATTTGAAGAGAAAACAGGCATAAAAATAGAGATGTTCCAAGGAACAACAGGCAAAATATTATCGCGTTTAGAAGCGGAAAAAAATAACCCTGTAGCTGACGTTGTCGTACTAGCCTCTGTCGCTTCAATGGATGGCTTAAAGGAAACAGATCAACTTCAAAGCAATAAAGACGCTGATAATGCCAAGAAAATCAATAGCGATTGGTCAGATAAAGAAGGTTATTACTATGGTTACAGTGCCTCAGCATTAGGAATTGCTTATAATACGAAAAATACGCAACAGGTTCCGGCAGAATGGACAGATTTAGCAAAAGCTGAATGGCAAAATAAAATTAATATACCAGACCCTAGCTTGTCAGGCTCTGCTGTAGACTTCCTATTCGGATATACAGAAGCTGAAAAAACAGCTTGGACTACGATGGAGAAGTGGAAGGAAAATGGTTTACAGGTGAATGGTGCTAATAAGGAAGCGTTAGATGCTGTTATTACTGGTGACAAAAATGCCACAATTTCAGGGGTAGATTACATGGCCTATAAAGCAAAAGCTGATGGTGAGCCAGTAGAAATTATTTATCCAAAAAGCGGGACAGTTGTCAGTCCGCGAGCTGTTGGTATTTTGAAGGATGCAAAAAACGTAGAAAGTGCAAAAGCGTACGTTGATTTTTTACTGTCAGATGAAGGGCAAAAGCTTGTAGCAAATGCCTATTTACTCCCAGGCAACAAAGATATACCTGTTAAGGATCGTGCAGCCTTAAATGAAATTCCTCAGCTAAACGTGAATTGGAAAGGTGCAGAAGCGAAGCAGCTTGAAGTATTAACTAAATTCAATGATATTTTACGTTAAGTAGTTAGGGGAGGTTTTTTAGCCTCCTTGAAGTTTTTCTAGGGAAAGGATTGAATCGTCAATGATTATGGAAGGCAGACGAACTTTTGGATTTTTACTGACACTTGTCGTCACGTTTGCTATCGCACCGTTAATTGCCATTGCATTTTATACGTTTATGAAAGATGGGCAATTAGATGTTTCGCAGATTAACAGAATGTTTGCCAATGAAAGAATGTGGCAAACGCTTGGAAACTCTGTATTATTAGGGGTTTTAGTTGTTTTAGGGACTACGATTGTAGCATTCCCAATGGCGTTAATAAGAACGAAAACAAGCTTATATAAATACGATTGGCTAGATATTATTTTAACCATTCCATTTATGACACCTCCGTATATTGGCTCCATGGGATGGATATTGTTCATGCAAAATAATGGTTTTCTTCAACAACTATTTCCAAGTGCTGCTTGGATGACTGAATCGTTCTTCACCTTATTTGGAATGGTCATGATTATGAGCCTGCATCTTTTTCCTTTTTTATATTTAATGCTGAAAAATACGCTATTAAGAATCAATGGCTCCTTTCTAGATGCTGCATTAATTTTTGGACGAAGCTCTTGGAGAAATTGGATGAAAATAGTTCTGCCTTTAGTAGTTTCTAGCTATGTTCTAGGGAGCTTGCTAATTTTCATCAAGACGCTAGCTGAATTTGGAACACCTGCTACGTTTGGTAGTCGAATTGGCTTTCAAGTATTTACAACAGAGATTCACTCTTACCTTTCAAGATGGCCAGTAGATATTAGTATGGCGACATCACTGTCATTATTTTTACTATCAGTTTGTCTCGTTATCTGGTATTTTCAAAATCTTATTGGACGAAAATATACATATAGTGTGCTATCTGGAAAAACACCAGCTATTCGCGAGATTGAAGATAAATGGTATGTCAAATTCGGTTCATGGCTCTTTGTGGGAATCATCATTTTGCTATCAATCGGTATTCCTTACTTCTCAATTATTGTGACATCTTTGCAGAAAGTAAGGGGAGATGGTTTGCAGGCAGGGAATTTTAGCTTTGCTTCCTACCAGGAAGTGTTTACAAGTGGAAGTGCTGGATTGTCAGCATTTTTAAATAGTGTTGTTTTCTCAGTAATCACAGCTGTCGTTACAGCAATTATTGGCTTGTTCATTGCCTTATACATTAAAAAGGGAGAAACGAAAAAGCAGCAAGTATTAGATTTCTTTAGTTTAATGCCTAATATTATTCCTGGAATTGTCTTTGTAGTTGGGTTAATCATGTTTTGGAATGCACCGTGGCTACCAGCGACTATCTATAACACAAAGACAATGGTTGTAGTCACGTATTGTGTACTTTTTTTACCATATTCCGTGCAATACATAAAGTCCTCTTTATCACAATTAGATTCTTCGATATTCCAATCAGCCGCTATTTTTGGGCGAAGTAGCTGGGCAGTTTATCGACATATCATTATTCCATTATTAATGCAGGGGATTCTTGCTGGAATGATGATGACGTTTATTATCTCGATGCGTGAGCTTGTCGCTGGATTACTCATTTTACCTCCTTCAGTAGAGACTGGCGCAACATTTATTTACAGTCAATTTGAACAAGGAAATGTTGGTGTAGGAATGGCTGTAGCGGTGATTACAGTCGTCATGACCGTTATTTTTATGTTTCTATTAGATTGGCTACAAAAACGGGGAGGACATGCGGATGCTTAATGTAGAAATTTTAGGTGGGGTTGGTGAGTATGGCCGTAACTGCTTTTTCATTGAAAATAATGGACATGCTATTTTACTCGATTGCGGAGTGATGAACAATCGACAGAAGACTCCTCCTAATTTAACACAAGCTCATGTGGCAAAGCTTGATGCAGTGTTAATTTCCCATTCACATACAGATCATGTAGGTGCTATTCCTTTACTTGAGCAATGGGGATACACAGGGCCGATCATTATGAGTAAAATGACTGCGCAGCAATTAAAACAGTCTTTTCAACATACAAAAACCTTTCAACCAGAATCAATCGGAAAGTGGATAGTTGTTAGTAAATGTCTTGCCTTTCAATGGGGCTACAGTGGGCATCTAATAGGAAGCGTTTGGTTTAAGATTCGTTTTTTTGAGGAGGTGATATTTTACTCTGGCGATTATGTTGTGGATTCCTATTTGTTAAAAGCAACACTACCGATAGAGGACGGGACTGTTTATGATCTAGCCATTATGGATAGCGGCCATGTTGAGAAGCGCATTAATAATATAGAAGTATTGCAGCAAATGACGGAATATATCAATGCAAATCCAGGCTGCCCGATCATTTTCCCATCTTCTTTCTCAGGAAAAACAGCAGATATTGCTACTTATCTTTTTCAGCATACAACAAGAGCGATACGTGTAGATAATGATTTGTTGTCGTTATTTGATAATTGTTATGAGTCATTTGAAAATTTATTGTCTACCAAAACAATTTTGCAAGAGTTTAAACTAGAATGTTTGACAAAGATAAGAGAAAGTGAAAACTTCATTTATTTTGTACCTGAGCGTAATGAAGCGAAATTAATGGAACTACTTCACAAAAAGCCAACAGCTATGGTTATCTTTACGGGATATTGGAATAAAGGCAAATATAGAATTCAATTTTCCAAAAATCAACATAAGGATTTTTTTTATAAAACGCATCCAGATTATGATGATATCATTGCACTTTCTAAGAAAATACATGCACATAAGACAATCTATTTTCACAGTTCATTAACGAATAGAGAAACGACTATCTTGCAATTACTACAGAATAGGGAGGAAATAACATGAAGAAATGGGTACTAAATTTTTGTTTAATCGGTATTGTACTTGTTAGCATCATTGGATTTGATTCTACACAAGCTAAAGCAGCAATCGAGCCAGGGAATGAAATTAAATTCAATATTAAATCTGGGCTTTTCACCGAATCGGATATTTTTAATGTTTTCCAAGCTACAAAAAAAGATGAAGTAAAGATTTATTTCTTTGATACTCCGAATAAAGCTTTTCTAAATGAGGATTATATCAACCGTTTACGTGTCTACAAAGGAAGCAATAAAATGGATATCACCTATAAAAAGAGATTTTCAAATACACCTCTGGATGAAGCAATTGCTATTACAGAAAGTCATGGCTTCACTGGAGCAGAGTCTAACTATAAATTTGAAACGGATGTTAAGAGTGACAATCGTACGTTCACCATAAGTCGTAAAGAATCATTAAAGACTACATCTAAAGTTTCCTATGATGCAGTGGATACAAATGCGGCAAAAAAATTAATAGTAGAAAATGTTCCGAAGAAAATTTTATATTGGGATTCTGAAGCATGGTATCAAAACTCATTATCCGAAGCTGTCGTATATGGTCCTGCAAAGGCAACAACATATAAAGGAAGCTTTGCCGGCTATGCGGCGGATATTGAAGTTTGGCAATATCAAGGGGAGATTATGGTGGAGCTATCAACGAAAGAAGATGATGCATTAAAGGCTGCCATTATAGAAAAAGAATGGCATGATCGATTAGAATTAGCTGGTTATTTAAGTGAAGATCAACGTGGCAAAACGGCATTTGTAATGGATAAGTAATAATAAATATTCTTTGAAATTCGCGTCACTTCTAGGAATAGCGAACAAGCCGTGGTGCTTTAGCATCTACATGGCTTGTTACGCGTTTGGAGAAGTAGAGCGAATTTTTTTTTTGGTGTGAAGTAGAATAGAAGGTAAATAAAACAAAGAAAAATTTGTTCTAACTTTTTCATTTTAGCTTACACTTACTATAGGACGAACTTAGTGTTGAGCAAGGGAGGAAATGACATAGCGAAAAAAATGGGAATTGTCGCGCTACTTTTATTCGGTGTTTATGTGCTGTGTATGTATTGGTATATATTCCACAGCGGTGGTGGTACAATACCACGAGCGATGCAGGGGACAGCTGCAGATCCAGTGATGTTTATGTCTGAAAAAGAACTATACTTAAGCGGTGAATATTCTAAAATACGGAACTTCCTATTCTTTGTTGCTACACCTTTGGAATGGTTAATTTATTTCATGATTTTAATTATGGGCGTATCACGTTACTTTGAAAAGGTAGCGACGTCACAAACAAAATGGAAGCTGTTACAAAATGCAAGCTACTTATTCTTATTATCACTTTTACTATATGTTGTACTATTCCCACTCGATTATTATCGTTACAATTTAAGCAAAACTTATGGCATTAGTACACAAGGATTTTCGTCATGGATGCGAGACGGCATTATTGATTTTTGGGTAAACTTTGGCATGAGTTTAATTATCGTATCTGTTCTTTACTGGCTCATCAAAAAAAGTGCCAAAAGATGGTGGCTATATGCATGGTTTCTAACGATTCCATTTACAATATTTGTGATGTTCATTCAACCTGTAGTCATCGACCCTTTATATAATGATTTTTATCCGTTAAAAAATAAGGAACTAGAAGAGAAAATTTTGTCTATTGCTGCACAGGCAAATATACCAGCAGAGCACGTATATGAAGTCAATATGGCAGAAAAAACAAATGCCTTAAATGCTTATGTAACGGGTATTGGCAGTAATTCGAGAATTGTGCTATGGGATACAACCTTAAATCGTTTAACAGATAATGAAATATTATTTATCATGGCACATGAAATGGGACACTATGTTGAGAAGCATATTTATTTTGGCATTGCTGGGTATCTTCTGTTGACATTGATAGGCCTATGGCTGACGGCAAAATGTTTGAGGTGGTTCATTGGACGTTACGGACAGGTATTAAAAATTAAAAAAATTGGTGATATAGGCTCTTATCCATTGTTTTTACTGTTAACATCTGTTTTATTATTTGCTTCAAGCCCACTGTCGAATTATATTTCAAGATATCAGGAAAATAGAGCTGATCAATATGCGATTTCACTAACGGGTGATCGCGAGTCCGCAATTACTGCATTCCAGAAGCTAACGATATCTGGTTTGAGTGAGGTAAATCCGCAGTTACTCGTAAAGTGGTTCCGTTATACACATCCACCAATGCTTGAACGTATTTATAAGGTAGCTGAAAAGGCTGAAGAGAATAAAGAGGAGCCATTAAAAGAAGTGCCGTTAAAAGAGGAACAGAAAAAAGAACATCAGAAGAAATAAAGGTCGTTGTTTTAACTTCAATAGTGCCATACTCCAGGTTTTTTGAACGAATAAGTTGGGTATTCTAAGGGAAAGAAGTACAAAACTCGTTCGTTAATGATAGGGGATTTATTATGCGAAATATTGTCGTTATTACACTTTCATCGATATTAGTCGCCTGTGCCTACAATCTTTTGTTAATTCCACATGAGATTTTAAGCGGGGGATTAAGCGGGATTGCTATCATGCTTGGTATTATTACACCCTTAAATACAGGGGTTTTAAATTTACTATTGAATTTGCCTTTGCTTATTTTAGGGGTCTTGAAGCTAGGGAAGCGGTTTATTGGCTATACCATTCTTTCTGTAGTTGTCTTGTCGGTAAGCTTGTATATTATTCCGGTTTATAAAGCTACTCAAGATCCAATTCTTGCCTCATTATTTGGTGGTGTTATTGTGGGCTTAGGGTTGGGCATGATTTTTCGTGCGGCAGGTTCTTCTGGTGGTTTTGATATTATAGCGATGCTGCTAAGTCGTAAACGAGATTTTCCACTCGGTACATTAATCTCTGCGATGAATGGTATCGTCGTAGCGATCTCCGGATTCGTCTTTAGCTGGGATGCAGCATTACTGACACTCGTATCAATTTATGCTACAGGGAAGGTTGTCGACACTATTCATACGAGTCATATTAAATTGACTCTTATGATTATTACGAGTAAGGGTGAGGAAGTAAAACAGCAACTTCTGGAAAAGCTTCATAGAGGTGTAACTATTATGGATGCGAAGGGTGCTTATTCAGGCGAAGGGCGAAAAGTTTTAATTACCGTCATTACACGCTATCAGCTTGCCGAGGTTAAAGGTATGATTAAGGAAGCGGATGCCAAAGCCTTTGTCAATGTATTGCAAACTACCGAGGTCATCGGTGTGTTTGATAGAGGCATAAAGTAAAAAGTGTTCTGTAATAACACGTTAAAAATTAAATCGTGTGGCTGACGATCTGCCCGAACAAAAATTACCGGAAACTGAAATTAATTTAAAATAAAATAATTATTTCCTCTACACACGTTATTGATTATAATGAAAATAATCGAACGTGTGTTTTTTTTAACTTCTTTCACCAGGACCTGCTGAAAGAAGTTAAAGCCTCCGGACGCAATTATGCCGAGGCATAATTGATATTAGGAAGAAATGGGGTTAAATAATGAACAAAGAAACAATTCATGCCTATTGCCTAAAGCTTCGTGGAACAACGCATGATTACAAAGAAGAATGGCAGGCAGATCGTTATCATATTGGGGGTAAAATGTATGTGATGATGGGCGGAGATGGTACTGGAAGACCAGTACTTACATTAAAATGTGAACCGAATCGAGCTGAAGAGTTGAGAGAAGCTTATGAAGGTATTATTCCAGGTTACTATATGAATAAAACACATTGGAATTCAATCTATATGGATGCAGATGATGTACCTATTGATTTAGTTGAAAATTTAATCAAACATTCGTATGAGCTAGTTTTCGAAAAGCTAACAAAAAAAGCTCAGCGGGAAATTCAGAAATGAAGTGAGAGAACAAGTAGGATGATCTCACGCGAAGAAGTGTGGACAGTCTAGCGAAGAAATACTCAGGTGTAAGAGAAAACTGCTCCGGTTAATCAAAGAACTGATTAGGTGCAAGAGAAAAGTGCTCGGGTCAGCCAAAGAACTGATCGGGTGCAAGGGGAAAGTGCTCGGGTCGGTCAAAGAACTGATCGGGTGCAAGAGAAAAGTGCTCGGGTCAGCCAAAGAACTGATCGGGTGCAAGGGGAAAGTGCTCAGGTCGGTCAAAGAACTGATCAGGTGCAAGAGAAAAGTGCTCGGGTCGGTCAAAGAACTGATCGGGTGCAAAGTGCTCGGGTCGGTCAAAGAACTGATCGGGTGCAAGGGGAAAGTGCTCGGGTCGGTCAAAGAACTGATCGGGTGCAAGGGGAAAGTGCTCGGGTCGGTCAAAAAACTGATCAGGTGCAAGAGAAAAGTGCTCGGGTTAGCCAAAGAACTGATCAGATCCAACTGATATTTACTCTATCAGCGAAAAGGAATACCCCGAAAGGAGTGAATCCCCACGCGAACAACACAATATATGAAATCAAAAAAAGAATCTGCAAATTTCCCCAGCTTAATCTCGGAGAAACAGATTCTTTTTTCATGCATACCTAGTTATATCCACGTTCACCAAATGGCTGAAGCTTATCGAGCCATTTTTGTTCCAGCTTTTCTAGCTCTTTTTTTGGATCGAAATAGCCTTCTTCTTTTTTCTTCAAATATTCTACAACTTCAATATCGAAAGCATCCTTGCCGAATGTGTTGTAATCGGCTTGTAGCTTTTTATTAGTATGTGTATTTGTTTTTAATGAAAATTGAAAGCCGTTTAAGCGTTTTAAATTATTGAAGCTGCCAACAAACACTTTACCATTTTGTTGATTGGTCATTGTAAAAACACCAGCTTCGATTTTTATTTCTTTATACAATTCCTTTAATTCTTTTTTATGGTCCATTGGAAACCCTGCTTTCTTATTTTTTTATCCAGTAAGCACTGCCATCCTCTTGACGATCCATGAAGCCGTATTCGATTAAATAGCGACGTATTTGCACATAGTCCTCATATATCGGTTGAATTATTTCGTTTAATTCTTTTTCGGAATACTGTTTTGTTTCATCGAAAAGTTTTGTGATTGCACGGAGTATCACGATTTTATGTTTTTCCCGTTTTGGGAAGCGGACAAGCGCTTTGCCAATACCGTTTGGAAAGTACTTTTCAAGTAATTGCTGTTCTTCAGAAATCGTAATATTATAGCGATCGTCGACCATCGTTGCCGTTTTGTGAATAGGTACAAAGCTGTCTTCCTTTTGATTCTGTTCTTTTAAAAGCTCCATCATCGCAAGAAACGTTTTCGCTTGACGTTCCTTTTCTTTAAGAGTAAAGCGATGGTGACGTATCGTTGTTGCACTACCAATTTCCAACTCTTCTTTAATTTCTTGATCTGTTTTTCCTTCATAAAATAAGCGCAAAATATGACTTTGATGATCAGTTAGTCCTGTCATTTTTTTATTAAGGCCATTTAAATAATGGAATACGGATTGATGTGCAGCAGTAATATGATGTTGCATAAATTTTTCTGCCTCGTAGAGAACGCCTTCATGTGGATAAATGATACCCTTTTCAATCTTTTCCCCGCAAAGCAAACAAGTGAAGTGAGTTGCTTCATCGCTGTAGCCTTTTTTTATGTCATGAATTGAAGCTTGCCAAAATAATTCATTTACATCCATTGGAAGTCCTCCTGTAAAACAAACGATTATTAAATTTGTTTGCTTATATATTTTTAAAATAACAAATTGTTTAAATAAAATCAATAAAAAACACATCATTTTATAAACGATGTGCGAAAATGTTTATTTATTTTTCTTTTTAAAAATAATGATCGATAAGATCGCTAGCACAATAATTGTGACGAAAATAATGATAAAGCTAGTTGAGGTACTCAGTATATTTCCATGAACGTCATAGACAATACCATACATTATTTTATAATCTTCCACCTGTGAAGCAGGCGCACCTTCGAAAACCTTGGGAATTGAGCTCTCCATAAAGGCATTGCGTAATAGTAACGTTGTATGACTGATAGGGAAATACATAATAAGATTTTGAGCAAAGCTTGGAAGTGCACCAACAGGTACATAAACACCACAAAAGAAACCGAGTGCTGTACCGACGATTGTACTGAGAGTTGAAAATGAATGTTGGCTGTTAGCAAGTAACACAAGGAAGAGATTAAAAACACTGGCCAGTAACACTGATAAAAATAGTAATCCTACAACTTTCATGAAATCCCCAAAGTTTAGTAGCTGGCCGCCAGTTGATGCGATAAAAATTTCACAGCCAATAAGGGCGATAAAGGAAAAGATACAACCAATGATGAACGCATTTAAAACATAGCTAAATTGAATGGTTGCTCGCGAGATAGGCGCTGTGAGAAAATCAGCTTGCGCTTTTGTTTCAAGATCCCTTACAGCAATACCATACGCGGCAAGTGTAGTAGAAACAGCGATCATAGAGAGTAAACCAGCGACAATCCATTCATTGACCATCGTTACCAATTCTGGAGTAGCCTTTGTCACTTCTTCAATGGCATTGACCTGCATTTTTTGAAGAAATACTGCGTAAAGGATAATGACTATAATGACGGATAGCAGCGAGTAGAAGACTTGTGTTTTATCACGTCTAAAAACTTTGTTATTTCGTTTTACTAAGCTAAATAATGCTTCCATTAAGCTGCACCTCCCTCGGCCATAATATGAAGAAAGACATCATCCATCGTACCTTTGATTACTTCAAACGAAGCAATAAGCGACTCCGCTTTTTTTAATAGCGTTAAAGCATGCATTGTCGATTCGACTCGGATGGAGAAAATACCTAGCTTTTCTGTATAGGAGATAGCATTTTCCTCGAGCCACTGTATCCCTTCTGAACTATTATGAAAAACAATTGCCATTGAATCATAGGCGTATTTTGTTTTAAGAGCGTCTGGTGTTCCTTCAGCAACAATTTCTCCTTCTTTTAAGACGATGACATGATGAGCGACGGCCGCTTCCTCCATATAATGCGTAGTTAAAAAAACTGTCATGTTTGTTTCGAGCTGAAGCTGTTTAATGGCTTGCCAAACGAATTGTCGCGTTTGTGGATCAAGTCCAGTTGTTGGTTCATCTAAAAACAATATTTTAGGTCGATGGATAAGTGCTCGAGCGATATCAGCACGCCTTTTTTGACCACCCGATAAAGTTCCATATTTGCGCTTTTCTATATCATCTAAATGCAAATATGTTGAAACGAATTGATAATTTTCGGCCAATTGTTTTTTCGATAAGCCATATGTTTTACCACGGTGAATTATATTTTCCTGCACAGTTAATCGTTCATCTAGTAGACTTTGCTGGAATACGACACCAATGGATTTTCGAATTTCTGCATTGTCGTTGCTTGCATCAAGTGTATAGCCATTAATGTTTACTGTACCGCCTGATTTATTTAATAAAGTACAGAGTATTTCAATGGTCGTTGATTTCCCTGCACCATTCGCACCTAAAAAGGCGAAGAGAGAGCCTTGTTCAACCGTAAATGAAATACCCTTTACAGCTTGTTGATCGCCATATTGCTTACATAGGTTTTCAACTTGTATAGCAAAAGTCATATTGTTTTATTCCTTTCTTTTTTGAATTTCATAATTAATTTTTTCAATATCATTTTTTTGAAGGACATAAAGGATGCACCAAACGATTAAGTAAATAATAGCTTCACTTATAAGAACATACTTAATGCCGGAATGTTCAAACCAACGCCCGAAATAGCCTGCAATCATAACACACAGCGTAACTGCAATTAAATGTAGAATAAGCTGAGTAATAAAAGGTAAACGCTCTATTTCAAAGATGATGGACAGTAGACCTATTACCGCTCCAAGGATGGCGGCGATGATAATTTGCTCAAGTAGTTCAGATCCTGACACCACAGCGTTATTAGATATGACACTTAATGTTACTAAGACGTAGGAAGAACTAAGTGATATGAGTAGTCCAATAATCATCATGCGAATAATTTTCATATTATGAGTCCCTCCCAATACCTAAGTGGTGTTTTAGTTCTTTTAAATATTTCCGGCTAACATGGACGGACACATCGTTTTCTAAAATCAGTTCAGTTGTGCCAATTTTGCCCATTTGAATAGAGGCAATTTTGTTAATGTTGACGAGTGTCGATTTACTGACTCGGGCAAAGTCTTTCGCTAATTGTGCTTCCAGCTCATATAATTTACGCTTCGTTTCGAATTCCTGTTCTTCCGTCTGCAAAAATACTTTTGCACCCTCTGCGTAAATGGAGTAAATATCTGAAATTTTTAGCATATGAATTTCCTGTTGAAAATAGCCATCGAGCATTGTTGTTTGTGAAGTTTGTAGTTGCTTCATCAGTCGTTCAATTTGCTCATTGTATTCCTTTGCATGTATATGAACCTCAGTTTCTTCTAATGCACTGTTGATCGTTAAGTGAATTTTCATTGGAGGCCTCCTTTACATATCTCCGCAACGGAGAATCACTGAATCAGGTAATAATAATGTAGCATAGAAAATTTTAGCTTGGAGAAAATCTTGGATAAGAGGTTAAATTTTATAAATAACAGGTTCAATTTTAACGATATACGACCTTGTAAAAAAGTGATGAAGTAGAAAAATAGGCAGGTTAACGGCATAATAGAATGATACAGTCACGAGGGGTTGCTTCTATGTTTATTTTTGATAAGCACATGTTTATTACTTTATGTATTGGTTTAACAGGTGCGATTTTATTTAATGTATTACATATTCCGATGCCATGGTTACTTGGAGCTATTGCGGCGGTGCTAATTGTTCAGTTATCGACGAAAGTACAATTGAAATGGCATAGATATTTTCGTAATTTTGGTTTAATCGTTGCAGGATATTCCATTGGTTTTGCGTTTACACCAGAAGCGGTGCAAGATATTAAACAATTTTTAGGCAGTATGATTGTTTTAAATATATTATTTATTGTACTGTTTTTCGGCGTTAGTTATTTAGTAGCAAAACGTGCGGATTTGGATTTTGCAACCGCGTTGACATGCTGTGTACCTGGTGGCATGTCACAGGTTGTTGCCTTTGCAGAGGAGCAAGGGGATATGGATATGGTCGTCATTACGTTCTTCCAAATTTTACGGGTTCTTTTAATCGTCGGCTTTGTGCCATTGATGGTGTCAGACTCTGGGGGAACTAGCGTAGTTGTCAACGGAGCGTATACATGGAGCCTAATAGCTTTACTTGCTGTGTGTGGAGTAGCGGGTTGGCTAGCGCAAAAGGCAAAAATTCCGACAGGCTATATGCTTGGTCCCGTGTTTTTATTGATGGGCATCAATATAGCAGGAATTGATGTGCCGAAATTGCCATTGTCACTACTTCATATTGCCCAACTAATGCTTGGCATTTACATTGGGCTTTTATTGAAAAAAGACGATTTACATTTATCGAAGAAGCATGTATTTTATGCTTTTGTATCGGCGGGTATCTTTATTGGCGCAGCTTATGGTTTAACATTTATTATGAAGAGTTTATACAGCCTTGATTTTCGCACAGGCTTTTTAAGTATCGTCCCAGGCGGGCTGGATCAAATGGGGATTATCGCCGCTTCCGTACATGCAAAGGTCACAATTGTCACCGCATTTCAGCTATTCAGGGTGCTGGTCGTATCCGTGTTCCTTGTACCGTTTGTTAAAATGTTTGTGAAAAAAGTGAAAACATAGAGGCTGATGTATCCCATTAGCCTCAATGGGACGATAGTTTCTTTTGGCACGTCCAAATATATTTATCTAGCAGGAGGTCTTTTGTTTGGATAAAGAAAAAGTGCTATCGTTAATATCAGACGAGCATAATTTGATAATGGCTAATCCATTTCCGGATGAGGGAACACGTAAAATAAAGGTTGATTTTGAAAGGGATTTTTTATTACTTGAAGATGAAAATCTTGATTGTGATATTTATCAAGGGCATCTTTTTAATGCAATAAAGATAGGCCTAATAGCTTGCCAAAAGTTGGAAAATGCACACGATCTTAACTTGATAAAGGAATTAAACCCAAAGACCAAGAAAAATGTCCATTTGGAACGGTAGTACTCTGCCCACTTTAATCCAGATAATCCGGTATTTATGAAACCAAGAATTTATTGTATCGTCTTTAATTTTAAAGGGTGAAGGGAGAAGAACATTGTTTAAATATGTGATACAACTAATTCTGGGTTTCTTAACTTTATTGATGTCAACAGCTATTTCTTGGTATGAGGGAAGCGGTATCATAGATAATCCGCAGGAATGGAAGTATTCAACCCCATTTTCTCAGATATTTAATATTGAGATAAGCAGTGGACAGGATATTAGCCAGCTTGATTACTTTGTCTATGCGGCTAAATTCCAACCATTTTTCCCGACTATTATGACAGTAAGTGTTCTTTATATTTGTACTGTACTTATATTTTTCATTTTTCAACTAAATCGTCAGTTAGCCATTATTTTGTCAGGGATTATAAGTTGTGTATTTATTGTTATGAGCGCTATATTTTTTAATTCATCAACTGTTGGAGGAAACATATTCTTTTGGATTACAGCTGTCGGTGCATTAATTTTTATAAGTATGGGGATAAGTTTATGGTACAGAAAAAAATACATGTTTAAATTACAACCATAATAGTTGATTAGTAACATAAATGTGCGAGCTCTAGTACATAGGTAATTGTACAAGAGTTCGCATTTTTTATAAACATCCTGATTTGGGAATGAGTGATGAATATTGGAAAACATCTGACGCCCCCAGGAAAGTGCCAAGTCGGAACGGAGATCAACCCCACGGTAAGGTGACTTGTAGGAAAAATGTGAAAGAATGTAATTTCCCCTTTTCAAAAATTACTGTATTATGGTAATATAAACTTAATTATAATGAACGGAGGTGAAAAGGAATGAATAAAAACGCTACGAAAACATGTGTAAAAGTGGATACAGCTATGTATTTTGCACGTGTGATTACTTTCGATTTTGCGAACAACGGGATAGGTCTGTCTATTTTTAAGCAAAATCAAATATCAAACGTAGCGAATTAACCATTCTTTTTCACAAACTAATGAGGAAAAGACTGCTTGTTAATCGAGCAGTCTTTTTTGTGTCTATAGATGTTTTTCGCACGTTTCATTGGAGGAAAAAACGATGCAAATTAAGGCTGAACAAATACAAAAAATTATTGGTGGAAATGTTTTATTTGAAGGGCTTCAATTAGAAGTAAATACAGGGGAGCATGTGGCCGTTGTTGGTGTGAACGGCAGTGGGAAGACGACTTTATTACAGTTACTAGCAGCTTTGGATACGCCAGATAAAGGACGAATCATAAAAAGTAAGGAAGCGTCGATTGGTTATTTACATCAAATTCCACAGTATCCTATGCTCTCAGTGAAGGAAGTGTTGGAGGAAGCATTTGCGGAAATTTATGCATTAAAGGCGAAAATGACAAAGCTTGAGCAGGAAATGCAGCTAGCTGTAACAGATAAGGTACTCCAGCGATATGGTCATGTGCAGGAACAGTTTATGCTGCAGGGTGGCTACGAAATTGATGCGCAATTAGCGATGATTGCAAATGGTCTAGGTATAACACCATTGCTTGAGCAACCTTTTAGTAGCTTAAGTGGAGGGGAGAAAACAAAGGTAATGCTAGGGCAAATCCTTTTAAGTAATCCTTCTATTTTGTTATTAGATGAACCGACCAATCATTTAGATATGCAGGCAATAGAATGGCTAGAAAATTATGTCCGGAATTTTGCAGGAATTGTTATTGCAGTATCACATGATCGCCACTTTATGAATCAAATGGCTCAAAAAATAATTGAAATTGAAGATGGAGAGGCATTTACGTATATTGGCAATTACGATGCATTTGTTGAACAAAAGGAAGCTAAGCTTGAACAGCAATTTGCACAATACGAAGAACAGCAAAAGAAAATTAAAAAAATGCAGGAAACAATAAAGCGCTTAAAGCAATGGGCAAATGAAGCGAATCCGCCAAATGATGGCTTGCATCGTCGTGCTAAAAGTATGGAGAAAGCACTAGCTCGTATAGAGCGTGTGAAGAAGCCTTCAACGAAAAAGAAAATGAATTTAGCGTTAACGATGGCTGAGCGTAGTGGTAAAGAGGTCGTACAAATGAAGGACATTTGCCATGCATTTGAGAAACCGTTATTTAAGGAAAGTAATTTAGCGGTTTACTTCGGTGAACGACTGGCGATTGTTGGGGGCAATGGCAGTGGAAAATCAACGTTATTAAAAATGATGTTAGGTGAAGTTGAACCAAATAAAGGTGCTTGTCATGTCGGCAGCAGCGTTAAAATTGGTTACCTTTCACAGCAATTTGAACATAAAAATCCTGCCATTTGCTTAATAGATGCCTTCCGTGAGAGCGTCTCTGTGTCAGAAGCTGAAGCACGTCATATTCTTGCTCAGTTTTTATTTTATGGCTATGACGTTTTTAAAAAAGTGAAGGATTTAAGTGGCGGTGAAAAGATGCGCTTACGTCTTGCTCAGTTAATGCATGAGGATATTAATTTATTGATGCTAGATGAGCCGACCAACCATTTAGACATTGAAGCGAGAGAGGTATTGGAGGATACACTGGAGTCCTTTGAAGGAACCATTATTGGCGTCTCACATGACCGTTATTTTTTACAAAAAATTTTCACAAAAATTGCATGGATTGAGTATGAAACGATTCAAGTATATGAAGGCGATTATGAATGGGCAAGACAAAAATGCTTAGAAATAGTAAAAGAACCAGTTATAAAAGAAGTACCTGAAAAATCCTATGCTGGTAAAAAAGAGATACCGATTGAAGAACAAATTGAAAAGCTCGAAATGAGATTAAAGGAGCCGACACTTGCTAAGGAGCAACGTCAAAAACTTGAACAGCAGCTAGAAGATTTATATGAAAAGTGGATTGAGGGAGGAACAAAAGATGCATAAAATTGAGCACATCATGCAGTTAGATATTAATTATGTTAAAAGTTTTAGTGAGATGGAAACATGTAATGAAGGAGTATTATTTTACAATAAGGAAATGCCAACATATTATGATGCTAATCATGCACACATTTGGAAGATTATTGCCGATCCAGATATGTTTTTAAAGAAAATCAAGGAATTCTATAAGTCAAAATCTCTCATTCCAAGATTGTATTTATACAATGTGGAGGGAAATCAGTCTTGTATAGAAGCACTAGAGAATCATGGCTTTCAATATGAAAGTTTTACTGATGATGTACAGTGTTGGAATGGTGAATACTCGCAATTAGCTCATAATCCAGCCATACAAATTGAACGTGTAACAGATGCCAATATGGAGGAAGCATTAGCTGTAGAAATGAGCATTTCTACATTTGGAGAGCCTGCATTAATCAAAAAAGCTTTTGAAGAAACATATCATTCTCCGCATTTTACGTATTATTTATTAAGATTGGATGGCACAGCTTGCTGTACTGCCAATATTTTCGTCTCAGTAAATCAAGGGAGAGTTGAGAGTGTAGCAACACTTGAAAGCTATCGAGGTCGAGGTTTGATTGGATATATTCTGCACCATATTCAGCAAGAGTCGATAAAGCAAGGGTTAGAATATCTTTGGATTTTACCTATCAATGAACAGGTTGCCAAGGTTTATGACAGAGCAAATTTCAAATCAGTAGGCACAATAAAATCTATTCATGCCTTTACTGAAGGAAAAAGCATTGAGCAAATACGACAAGAGTCTTAATTGGATGAAAGATAAAAAATATTGACTTACTCCTGTGGGACAGAAATTTCCACAGGAGTAGTGCTTTTAAGGTTCGGGATTTTTGAATTAATGTTTCGAAAGAAGAATTTTTAATCTTTAAAAGTTTTTTACTTGAAAAAATGGCGAATTCGATTTACTCTCTTTAGAGATACTTGTTTAATGGACTTGGAGGATATGGAATGCACGGAATTTATATACGCTATAATGTCTTAGAAGAAACCCCAGCAGCACAATGGCCCAAAAAAATGGATGCATTTGCGTATGTTCAACGAGGAAAGCCACAACAAGACAATGACAACTTGCTATCGATGGAAGAGCTAAAAAGCCATGCAATTCGCTATATTAAAAGCTTGAAAGACAATGCAGGTGATCATTTAGTAGAACAACGCAATGGTGAAATCGAGCACTTTGATCGACGCTATATGGAATCCTTAAAGCTAAAGGAAAGCATCGATTCACAACTTATTAATCTAGAAGAAATTCGTTTACTTTTACAGTTAATGAATGTATTGAATTTATCACATGGTTTCGGAGAAAATGCTGGAAAGCTACTTCGTCAAATTACCCCATATGCAAAAGAGGTAGAGCACCCAACATTCCAAACAACTCGTGTTGAACGACATTTTTATTCAGAACTAATTGAACAAATTGAAGCAGTATATGCACGAATTATGCGTCACCACAACCCATCAACGACTGAAATGCAGCAGTCAGAAAAGATATGGACAGCAGTTTGTGAGCAAGCAATCGAAAAGGTAGAATCGCGAATTGAACGCTTGTCTTCTATCAAGTTAAAGCATGAGAAAAATTTACTAGAATTTAGTCAATTAAAACAGCAAAATATCGAGGCAAAGGAACGCCTAGATATTGCTGTCAATGATCTTGATGCTATTTTAAATGTACTAGAATCTTAAAGGCTATGTTAAAGCCTATATAATGCGGTTTGAGTGGAGTTTAGCTATGAGCTAGCCCATTTTTCAATAGCTCAGTCAAATGTGTTGGTTGAATCAAAAGAACTACCAACACATTTGAAGGCAGTGAACAACAAGGAACCAGTAATCGCTTGGTCTCAAGTTCTACGTCAAGCATTTCAAGGTAGTCGCACTTCATAAAAAAGACATACTTCAATTGCCATTTAGGAAATTGAAGTATGTCTTTTTTTATGAACAAGGGAAAGGTTCCTGTTTTACCCTTGAGCCCCAAGACTCTAGATTATGAAGTCAGGCAGATTGTTCCCGTTTTAATACCAGTAGGACCGTTAAACCCTGGAATTGTATCGATTACTGTATTTGTTTCTATATCTATGACAGACACAGTATTGTCAAGTTGATTTGTGACATATGCAAGTGTTCCATCGGGCAAGATGGTTACTTGGTCAGGAGATAATCCTACAGGGATCGTAGCAATCACCAAATTGGTAAATGTATCTATTACAGATACGGTATTACTACCTTTATTTACAATGTAAACAAATATTCCATCAGGTGTAATTGCTGTACCAACTGGTCCTGTCCCAACAGGGATTGTAGTAAATACCGTATTTGTAGCTACTTCAATTACAGATACAGTATTACTACTTTCATTTGTAACATAAGCAAATTGTCCGCTCGGTGTGAAAACGATGGATCTTGGACGAAGTCCCACAGGAATATTAGCAACTACCATATTTGTAGCTGTATTTATAACTGATACTGAATTTGAGTTTTCGTTTGCAACGTAAGCAAATGCACTATCCGGAGTAAAAGCTATGCCCTGAGGTTGGAGCCCTACTGGAATAGTAGCGGTTACCGTATTTGTAGCTGTATTTATGACAGATACAGAGTTAGCTCCAAGTCCGTGATTTGATACATAAGCAAGTAATCCATTTGGTGAAATCGCTACACCAAGAGGCTGAAATCCTACCGGGATGGTAGCGACCACAGCATTTGTTGCCGTATTAAAAACCGTTACATTATCCGAGAAGAGAGCTGGAACATAACCAAATTCTCCATTTGGTGTAATCGCTACTTCTAGAGGAGCAGTTCCTACTGGAATGGTAGCGACTATAGTATTTGTTGCCGTATCAATTACTGATACCCTATTATCTGGAGTAGCCGCCTGACCAGCGTCTGTAACGTACACTAAAAAATGACAAGGTGGAGTTGGTGGTTCAGGTATAAATGGTGGTGTAAATGGTGGCTTACAAGGACAAGGACAACAAAAACCACAACAATTACAACGACAACTTGGATTTGATTTAAACTTGAACTTTATAAATTTATTTTCTTTTCCCACAATGCACACCCTTTCTATCATATATGGATACATTGATACTATATGCCAATGGAATTATGTTGCTTGTGCGTTTTACTCGAACCAAATAATTTTGAACAGTGTTGAATGGTTGTTTATATTAGTTTTCAGTCATTGTTTGATTCCCAAATTATAATGTCTGCTGGTGATTCTTCGAAGGGTTCTTTATTTAAAATGAATTTAATCTACATTGAATGTACTAGAATCATAAGAAAACCATGTCTGGCGATAAGAGCTTCTAAATAAAATTCTATCGGTGACATGCTTTTTGTTTTTACCTAAAGTTAGGTACGACATTTGATTAAAGCGTATGCAATATATAAATTGATTGGGGAGGAGGCTAGGCGACTCTGGCGGATGAGATTCTGGATCGTAAGCATAGGGCTCAATCGGAAGGGGAATTACCTCCGCATTATGGCTTGTTTAACGTATTTGTTTATGTGATTATATGGTAAAATCAAATGTGCATAAAGGAGGGATTTTATTGTTTAAAAATGTTTCAAAACTCCAATTAGTACTATCTTTTTTTATGGTTCTTATCGGTTTTTTACAAGCATATAACCATTGGGGAGAAAGAACTACTTTAGCATTATTCTTTTTAACCTCCAGTATTTTACTTTTACTTCTTTCAATTATTGGTCTGTTTGTTTATAGGAAAAGGCAAATATCTAATGCCTAAAGAGCTTTTAAGGGGCTCTTTACAACGCTCGCTGTATTTTTCTAGCCAAACCCCAATTTAAAGCCTCCTGCAATATTTCCTTAGTTGCCAGAATACCTTTTATTATGACATGGCTATTATTACTTTAAGAATTTCACTATTTAAAAACATATCATTCGAAAATTAAGAAAATGTGAAAGATTACGAAACCTTTTATAGGCTGCATCCGTATAGTAGGTAATACAATGAAAAGGGGTGAACAACTTGACGCTATTTGGCTATTCACTCGAGCAAATCTTTTTAGTGGGATTAATATTCGGGGGCCTTGCAACTCTTTTATTTACGTTTTTTAGTGATGCTGTCGAGGGCATTGGAGAGGGGCTACCGATTTTTAATCCAAGTGTCATTCTATCTTTCATTACGTTGATGTCAGCAACAGGATTTATTTTAGAAAAACTAGCCTTCTTCCCTAGCGTTTGGAATATTGTTGCTGCTTGTATTATCGGAGCTATTTTAAGTGCACTATTTTATTTATTTGTTCTTGTTCCGCTACGGTCGGCCGATGTTTCGTTAGCTTATACGGAAGAATCACTTGGTGGCCAGCTAGGAAAGGTTATTGTTCCAATCCCGACTGACGGTTTTGGAGAGGTAGTTATTGAAACGACTAGCGGTATGATATCGAAGCGAGCAACAGGTTATGACAATGAGGCTATCGATTACGATACGACAGTACTTGTTGTAGAAGTGAAGGAAGGAACACTGTTTGTGAGATCTTATGATAAAAAATTTTTATAAAGGAGCGATATTTATATGTCAACGGAAATTTTAATTGTTATAGGGATTGTAGCATTTGTTTTAATCGCATTAGTTGGACTTTATGTGACTAAGTATCGTACAGCGGGTCCTGATGAAGCACTGATTGTGACAGGTAGCTATCTTGGCTCAAAAAATGTACATAAAGATGAGTCAGGAAATCGTATAAAAATTATCCGTGGTGGCGGTACATTTGTATTCCCGATTTTCCAGCAGGCACATCCATTAAGCTTATTGTCAAGTAAGCTTGATGTGACAACACCTGAAGTGTATACAGAACAAGGTGTACCCGTTATGGCCGATGGAACAGCTATCATTAAAATTGGCGGTTCCATTTCAGAAATTGCAACGGCAGCGGAGCAATTTTTAGGAAAGCAAAAGGAAGAGCGTGAAAATGAGGCGCGTGAAGTATTAGAAGGTCATTTACGTTCAATCTTAGGTTCAATGACGGTAGAGGAAATTTATAAAAACCGTGATAAATTCTCTCAGGAAGTACAACGTGTTGCATCTCAGGACTTGGCGAAGATGGGTCTGACAATCGTATCCTTTACGATTAAAGATGTACGCGATAAAAATGGCTACTTAGAATCGCTTGGTAAGCCACGTATTGCACAGGTTAAACGTGATGCGGACATTGCTACTGCAGATGCTGATAAGGAAACACGTATTAAGCGTGCTGAAGCATCGAAAGAAGCTCAAAAGGCAGAACTTGAACGTGCGACAGAAATTGCAGAAGCCGAAAAAGAAAATCAATTAAAGGTAGCAGAATTCCGTCGAGAGCAAGATATTGCAAAAGCTCGTGCAGACCAAGCGTATGAGCTAGAAACGGCACGTGCAAAGCAGGAAGTAACTGAACAGGAAATGCAAATTCGCATTATTGAACGTCAAAAACAAATTGAATTAGAAGAAAAAGAGATTTTACGTCGTGAGAAGCAATACGATTCAGAAGTTAAGAAAAAGGCTGATGCTGATCGTTACGCTGTCGAGCAAAATGCAGCGGCAGACAAAATGCGTGAACTAGCGCAAGCAGATGCGGAGAAATACCGTATCGAATCATTAGCAAAAGCCGAAGCAGAGAAAATTCGTTTGGACGGTCTTGCGAAAGCGGATGCTGAGCGTGCAAAAGGGGAAACAGATGCGGATATCATTCGTCTTCGCGGTCTAGCAGAAGCCGAGGCAAAACGTAAAATTGCAGAAGCCTTCGAATACTACGGCCAGGCAGCTGTCCTTGATATGATTGTACGTATGATGCCAGAATATGCGAAAGAGCTTGCGAGTCCACTTGGCAATATTGATAAGATTACTGTTGTTGATACTGGTGGTGGGGAAGGCGGAGGCGGTGCCAATAAAGTAACTGCCTACGCAACGAATTTAATGTCAACATTACAGGAATCATTGAAGGAAACTTCAGGAATTGACATGAAGGAATTAATTGAAAGCTATGCAGGTAAGCATACATTGCGTCCTGAGCTAGAGCAAATAGCAGTAGGCTTAGGAAAGCAAGCACCAGCTACAGCTAATGAAACACAAGACGAAATAAAAGAAACAGTTGAACAATAACAGAAATAGCCGCCTGATATGATATCAGGTGGCTATTTTTGCCTCTATTTTTCCTTCCACTCACTAGCGAGTATGCCATAAGCAACGTGGTCAACATAATGATCATAAAGCCATTCTGCTGCACGAATCGTTCCTTCTTTTGTAAAGCCTAGTCGCTCAGGGATGGCACGGCTTTTTTCGTTGCCCGTAGCAGCACGAATTTCGACCTTATTGAGCTGTAAATCCTTAAAAGCATATTGTAATAATGCCTGTACAGTCTTTGTCATAATACCATGCCCTTGAGCCCCTTCGCTGAGCCAATAGCCAATAGCAGCGATTTTATTGCTATGATTGATCGTATTAAAGCCAGCAATACCAACGATTTCATTTCGAAAAATGATAACAAGAGAGAGGCTGCTTTTAGCTTCGTGTCCTTTTATACAGCCTTCTATATATGCCGTTGTATCGGCTACTTCTTTTGTAAAATCCAGCCACGGCAACCATTCACGTAAATATGCACGTGATGCATCTGTTAAGGCAAAAACAGCATTTGCATCTTCTAATTCGACAGTACGTAAAGATAAATCCGGGTTAATTGTAATTTGCAATATTCTTCACCTCTTTATTATTTTAAGGCGTTATGCATAAAGCCCTTCATTTCGTGACTAAGAACTGTTAACTCCTCGATAATTTCACTGAAATCTTGAACAAGCTGAGCCTGTTCGTTCGTTGCGTCATTGATTTGCCCCATATTCTGCTTAAGGTTTTCAAGGTTCCTATTTATATTTCGTAAGGAGGCTTCAATGTTTTCCGTGGCGCTTGATGTTTCGAAAGAGAGCTTTCTAACTTCCTGCGCTACGATATTAAAGCCAGCACCATGCTGACCTGCACGAGCCGCCTCAATAGATGCATTTAAGCCGAGTAAATTTGTTTGGCGAGAAATGCTTTTTATTAAATCTGTTACTTCATTTGTTTTCTCTGAATCTTCAAGGGCGTGCTGTGCTTGTTTGTTGATTTCCTCACTTGTTGCTGCTAATTCCTCTGAATGTGAGGCAATTGTATGTACTTTGTCCTGTAAGCTGTTTACAATGCTATCCATTGTCCCCATATAATCCTCGAGTTTAAGCTCATTGTCGATTGGAAGTCCAAATGCTAGAGCACCTACGACTTTACCATTTTCACGGATTGGAAATGAAAAAGCATTGATGGCCACTCCGTATACATCTTTTGGTATAACGACATCAGCGTTTTTTCCATTAAAGGCAATGAAAACATTTTGGTCATTAGCATTTACCTTTTGTCCATCTTGATAGCCTGAATCTACACGTTTGCCAGCTAAATATTTTACAACTATTTCACTTTCCTTCTCGACGACAGCCACAATTGCCTCTTCCTTTAATGCAAGGTGGATATAAGGTACTGAAAGGGCTAAAGCTTCAATAATGTTCATGAAAATTCCTCCAAGTCTGTGCAACGAAAATAGTTTAGTCATCGGAGCTTTTTGCCAATGATTGCTAGATGATTACTTTTACTGTAACACAATATTTGCCAACTCAAAATAGATAAAAACTACATTTATATGAAGAAAATGTGATTTTAGTCACGGTAATATTGTCAAATGAAATAATGCACTCAACAATAAAAATAGTGGGCTCATCATCAAATGTTGTGGATGACATTTGTTAAAACGTATGCCAAATAGATAGGTTGATTGGAGTGGAGACTGGGCGACTCCTTGGGGATTAGCAATAGAGGAACGAAGGCTAAAACCATCACGTCCTGTGATAACGCCTTCGTGACCAACCTCGTGTTGGCCCGAGACCCTGGAGCGCAAGCGAAGCGGCTCATCGGACGCCCCCAGGAAGCTCTGCTCTGCGCGAAAGCGAAGCGTCAGCGGCAAATGTTTTATCTGTGCGAAAGCGAAGCGGCAGCAACAAATGTTTTATCTGTGCGAAAGCGAAGCGGCAGCAACAAATGTTTTATCTGTGCGAAAGCGAAGCGGCAGCAACAAATGTTTTATCTGTGCGAAAG
>NZ_JBLLLQ010000001.1:431156-441052 GCF_047737915.1 Lysinibacillus sp. NPDC056185 | reverse complement strand
AAGCGAAGCGGCAGCAACAATTGGTTTCTGTAGCGAAAGCAAAGCGGCAGCTACAAGGCGCCTAGTCGGAACGGAAATCAACAACACGTTATGGCAATGATTCAAATGGTGGCAAATTTGTCTATTTTTTGACAAGTTATCGTGTGTTTTGAAGATCATTGTATTAGAATAATAGTAGAATTGGAAGAACGTAAGGAGAGAGAGAAATGGGTTACATTCAAAAGGGGACAAAGGCGTTTCATAAAGCAAACTGGGCTTTATTTTTAGCAGGCTTTATCACCTTCGCCAATTTATATGTATCACAGCCATTATTACCAACGTTTGCGAAGGAGTTTCATGTATCACCAGCTGTTGCGAGTTTAACGCTTTCTGTGACAACCTTTGCATTATCCATAAGTATGATTATTGTTGGCTCCTTATCAGAGGCATGGGGCAGGAAATCTTTGATGACGATTTCTATTTTGGGGGCATCAATTATTACACTTGCACTAGCCTTTTCCCCTAATTTTGAAACGATACTAGTGTTACGTGTAATACAGGGAGTTGTTTTTGCAGGATTGCCGGCAATTGCGATGGCTTATTTAGGGGAGGAAATGGATCCTTCTAGTTTAGGGATTGCGATGGGTTTATACATAAGTGGTAATTCGGTAGGTGGGCTTAGTGGACGAGTGATTATTGGTACAATAACGGATCTTTATAATTGGCAGGTAGGGATGATTGTACTGGGTATCATTAGTCTTATGATTAGCATGTTATTTATCTGGATGCTACCAAACTCCAAGCATTTTTCAGCACGTCCATTACAGATAAAATCATTGGTGACATCTCTTTTACAACATTTAAAGGACCCATCTATGCTTTGCCTTTTTGGTATTAGCTTTGTATTAATGGGAAGCTTTGTGACTCTTTATAACTACATTGGCTTTAAATTGATGGCGCCGCCTTATAATTTAAGTGCCACGATTGTTGGTTGGATTTTTGTGATTTACTTAGTAGGTACATTTAGCTCTGCTTGGTTCGGTAGTCTAGCCGATCAATATGGCCGTCAAAAGATGCTGTTATTGTCCATTACAATCATGTTTATAGGAGCGATTTTAACATTAAATGGGCTACTTAGTTTGAAAATTATAGGGATTACAATCTTTACATTTGGCTTTTTTGCAGCACACTCGATTGCCAGTGGCTGGGTAAGTAAACGGGCCACTCATGATAAAGCACAAGCCTCTTCTCTCTATTTATTTTTCTATTATTTTGGTTCAAGTGTTGGAGGAACAGTAGGAGGGGTATTCTGGATGCATTACGGCTGGGGAGGCGTTATTGTTATGATTGCTGTATTTTTGGTCGTTGCATGCTTATTATCCTTTTTGTTAAAGGGGATTATTGCTAAACACCAACGCATTGCAGCAAGGCACTAGAAATAGTATTTTTTTGCTTAGCTTATTTTCTTTCTCGTCCACATCCATAAATATAGCCTTCTTCATTAATTATTATAAAAATGATTTGTCGTAAACTATCTGATAGTATAATGAGTAGACTGGTGATCAAGAGGAGTTGAAAGAATATGTTCGCGCGTTTTAAAGGATTTTCTATCGTCTTAGCTTTTCTGGCGGTAGCATTTGTTTTGACGGGTTGTGGAGCTGCTAAAGAAAGTGGGCAATTGGAAGGAAATGCGGATTATTCATCAAAAGTGAAGGAAAATCCAATTGTGACGATTACGATGAACAATGATGAAAAAATCGTCATCGAATTAGAACCTTCTACAGCGCCGAATACGGTAGCTAATTTTATTTCCTTAGTTAAAAAAGGTTTTTATGATGGTCTTATTTTCCATCGAGTTGTCCCTGATTTTATGATTCAAGGTGGAGACCCTTCAGGTAATGGTACGGGTGGGCCAGACTATTCGATAGAAGGTGAGTTTTCATTAAATGGTTTTAAAAATGATTTAAAGCATGAACGCGGTGTCATTTCAATGGCTCGTTCGCAGGATCTGAATTCTGCGGGATCTCAATTTTTCATTATGGTAAATGAAGCATCACATCTTGATGGCGAATATGCTGCCTTTGGAAAAGTAATTGAGGGGATGGAAACAGTAGATGCTATAGCTACTTCTGAACGTGAG
Organism: Lysinibacillus sp. NPDC056185; assembly: GCF_047737915.1. Classification (NCBI taxonomy): domain Bacteria; kingdom Bacillati; phylum Bacillota; class Bacilli; order Caryophanales; family Bacillaceae; genus Lysinibacillus; species Lysinibacillus sp. NPDC056185. The sequence continues at coordinate 438,933 of NZ_JBLLLQ010000001.1, read as the reverse complement.
GGTGAAAAACCTTTAAAAGATCAGCAGATGAAAAAGGTAGAAGTAGATACAAAGGGCTTTGATTATCCAGCCCCAAAGGTACTAAAATAATAGTTGTGAAATTCTGAAGTACAATACGAAACAAAGAAGCATGAGAGATCGATTTTTGATCTCCCATGCTTCTTTGTGTTTAACCCATAATATTGTAGCCAGCGTCGATGTAAATCGTTTCGCCTGTCACACCGCGTGATAAGTGAGAAAGCATCACGATTGTCATATCTGCCACTTCGTCTTGTTGAACATTACGTTTTAATGGGGCTGTTTCTTCGATTTTGTGTAAAATTGTATTGAATGAAGGAACGCCTTTTGCAGCAAGTGTGCGAATCGCGCCAGCAGAAATCGCATTAACGCGAATATTATCTTTACCTACATCGGCAGCAAGGTAGCGCATAGATGCCTCTAATGCCGCTTTCGCTACACCCATGACATTGTAGCCATCAAGGACGCGCTCTGCTCCTAAGTAACTCATTGTTACGATAGAGCCACCCTCAGTCATATAAGGATGTGCGGCTTTTGCTGCTGAAATAAGGGAATAGGCGCTAGTATCTTGTGCAAATGCATAACCATCACGAGTTGTATCTAAGAAGCGATTGTGTAAATCTTCTGCATTGGCAAAGGCTACTGAATGCACGATGCCATGGATAACGCCTACTTTTGTACCGATTTCATCGAAAGCTGCTTTTGTGCTCTCGTCGCTGTTGACATCACATTGTACGATCAGTGAGTCAGATTGTTCGATTTTCTCTAATTGCATTTGTAATTTTTTTAATGAACGTTCTTGGCGATATGTGAAAATAACATTTGCACCTACGTCAAATAAACGTTTTGCGATACCCCAAGCAATACTTCGATCGTTTGCCACACCCATAACTACAATATTTTTATCTTTTAATTGTAATAAATTATCCATCATCTATAAGAACCCCTTTACGAAATAATATCTGTTATTAGTACCAACTACTAAAATCTTATCATACATAAAAAATGGTTGCAATAACAAGATGAAAAGACTGACAAACTTTACATTAGAAAATAAAAAAATTCATCTCTGCTATGTTAGAGACGAATCTAGTAGTTGTTATTTTTGCTACAAGATTTTTAAATTAATAAAAATGGTATAAGAATCTGTTATTAAGTTATTCGTATGAGAAAATTGGCTCATCACCAAAGTTGTGAATGACATTTGTTAAAACATATGCCAAGTATTAGTTGATTGGAGTGGAGACTAGGCGACACCTTGGGGATTAGCGATAGAGGAACGAAGGCTAAAACCATCACGTCCTGTGATAACGCCTTCGTGACCAACCTCGTGTTGGCCCGAGACCCTGCAGCGTAGCGGATGTTTTCTGTGCGAAAGCGAAGCGACAGCAACAATTGGTTTCTGTAGCGAAAGCAAAGCGGCAGCTACAAAGCGCCCAGTCGGAACGGAAATCAACCACACGTTATAGTGATGAGCCAAAGAATTAACATGTAATTTAATTTTGGTGTTTGTAACGTGAGGAGATAAAAATAAAGGCACCCAGTTAAGGATGCCTTTAAAGATACGTATGAAGGACTATTCGAATTTTAATGAGTCGCCATCAAAAGTTTCATCTGCTACTTTAATTGAGTCAGTTGGGCATCCTTCGAAAGCATCTTGCATGTCTTCTAGTAGATCTTCTGGAACTTCAGCAGTTCCCATGTTATCATCTAAAATAACGAAGGCAATCCCTTCATCATCATAATCATAAATATCTGGTGCTGCGGCTCCGCAAGCGCCACAAGCGATGCATGTATCTTTATCAACAATTGTGAATTTAGCCATTTTTTTTTCTCTCCTTTTACATGTTCCTACAAAGCTTCATACTCATTTTAAAGATGTTTATCTTACATTTCAACATAAATACTATTAAATTGGAGGAATTTGCGTCTATGTTTCATCAAATTTTATTGCAAATCTTTCAAAAACTAAATAACGAACGAACAATTTCTGCTGCTTATCATGTATTAAGAGGAAAGCGCTCAGGTCAGACTATTCAAGACATTGGCCTATTTCAGTTACATAATTATTTTGGGCTATTACCTAAGTTACCTAGGAAGACATTTGATGAAGCCGTAAATTCGTTTTTACAGTATAGTTGGTTAACTATGCAAGAATCTGGTCACTATTCCATGAAAAAGCTAGGTTTACAGCGAGCAGAGCAGACATCTGATTATTTATTTGACGGGTGGCACTATAGGGGAAATGAGCATATATTTTTTGCGAGGTTCTCGTTAATTGTACAAAGTTTATCCTATCAAAGCGCTGGAGTTCGTTCTTTTTCTCCAATAAGTAGGGATACGAATATTCAGTCTTGGGTTCGTACATTTTTAGTCGAGTCTAACTTTCAAGATGGGCATTTACAGCAGCAATTATTGGAGGAATGTGAACGCGCGCTTTCCGTGTTACCCTTATCAGATGCCAACAAACAGCTTGTCCTCTATCGGTTGAGTGGTCATAGTTTACCAGGATGGACGTGGCAGCAGCTTGCGAGTGAACGTCAGGAAACAGTTTTAGATTGTCAGTTAGCGTTTATAGAATTGCTACATACATTATTAAATGAAGTTCATCAGACAAATGATTATCCGTTACTTGGTAAAGTGGCAGAAGGATTAAGAGTCAAAGCATTACTAACCGATTCAGCGCAGCAAACAGCACATTTTTATGAGCAGGGCTATTCAATTGAACAGATTGTGCAAATAAGGAAACTAAAACAAAGTACAATCGAGGATCATTTGGTGGAACTAGCCATGAACGAACCGAACTTTTCGATTGGTCCATTCGTCTCATATGAAGAAGCGGAAAAAGTTTGGCTGGCATCGAAACACTATCAAACAAAAAAATTGAAAACATTGCATGAAGTAGTTGAAGGTATGAGTTATTTCCAGTTAAGGCTTGTCCTCGCGAAAGGAGAAGTATAGATGGAGCTTGAACAAACATTGACAAAGTATTTTGGCTATACAGCATTTCGTCCAGGCCAGAAAGAGGTCATTGAAGCCATTTTAGAAGAAAAAGATGTTATCGCTTTATTACCAACTGGAATGGGAAAGTCACTTTGTTACCAACTATCAGGATATATCCTGCAGAAGCCAGTATTAATTGTTTCTCCTTTGCTTTCTCTAATGCAGGATCAGGTAGAGGAGCTAAAACGCTTTGGTGAAAAGAGGGTAGTTGCCTTAAATTCATTTTTAACCGTAAGTGAAAAACGGTATGTATTACATTTTTTAGAGCAGTATCGTTTTATCTTTACGTCACCAGAGATGCTTTTACAGCAGCAAGTTCAAGACAAGCTTTCACAAATGCAGTTAGGTCTTATCGTCGTGGACGAGGCACATTGTATTTCTCAGTGGGGCTTTGATTTTCGGCCAGATTATTTACGAATTGGACAATGGTTTTCACAAGTAAATCGTCCACCGATTTTAGCATTATCGGCGACTGCGACGAATAAAGTAGTCAATGACATACGAGATACATTGTCGCTGGATACACCATTTGAGTTTTTGTACAATGTGGATCGGCCAAATATTCATCTTGGGCGTGTCGTATTTGAGGATAGGGCAGATAAAACACACTGGATTATGCAACATGTTAAAGAAACGGCAGGACCGGGTATATTATATATGTCCTCGCGGAAGCGTGCTGAACAATATAGCGAAGCGCTTATACAGGCTGGTATACGAGCGGCAGCTTATCATGCAGGCTATGGTGCTGATGACCGTCAGTTTATTCAGCAACAGTTTATTGACGGGGAACTCGACTGGATTGTGGCTACGAATGCTTTTGGAATGGGTATTAATAAGTCAAATATTCGTCAGGTTATCCATGAAACGCTGCCTGCTAATGTAGAAAATTACATGCAGGAGATTGGTCGTGCAGGTCGTGATGGTCAACCAGCGCTCGCAATTTTACTTTATAGTGAGGGTGATGAGGAACTTGCGAAATTTGTTGTAACAGGCGATTTGCCAACAGCTGGTCATGTTGATCGTTATCAGGAACTACTAAATCAACAAGTACAGCCTTCACAAATGTTGAAAAATGGAGAGCTGAGTGAGACCGCTTTTCGTGTGCTTGATTACTGGCTACAACAAGAAACGATGGAACAAGTTAAAGTGCGTTTAAATCATTTAGCACTGGAAAAGTATCGTGCTGTCGATAAAATGCATAAAATGACTCAGACAAAAGACTGTATTCGCACACAGCTAGTCGGGTATTTTGGGCAAAAATTGCTGAAAAAACCAGAAAACTGTTGTGAAAATTGTGGAATCCATTATGATGAAATCAATAAGGTACGCTTAAAAGAAGAGAAGAAAATAGAAATGATTCCATGGGAAAGTCGGCTAAAGCAACTCTTAATGGGTTGTTAAAGGTTCATCACCAAAAGTTGTGGATGACATTTGTTAAAACGTATGCCATATAATAAGTTGATTTCCGTACCGACTGGACGCCTCCAGGAAAGTGCCCGGTCGGAACGGAAATCAACCCCACGTTATGGTGATATGTCCTTTTTAGACTATAACTGACGGTCATTTACTTTTTTCGCAATATTCGTCATAATAGAATGATAGAAAGCGTAGTAAGGTTGGAGGAACGGCGAATGAGTAAAGAAGATTATCGCGATAAAATCGAAGAACATCGTCAATCTTTTGAAGAAGAACAAGAAGAACAAAAAGAACAGCAAGCTTTATCTAGGGTTTCAAGAATGAAGAAAAATGGAAATGACAATAAAAAGCCAAGTAATACAAAACGAAAACCGCCATTAATGACGATTCTTTTTGTAATTTTTATCTTAATTCCATTATCGATATTAGTCTATTTTTTAAAATTCTATGAACCTGGAACAACAATTGAAGAGGCTGAAAAAAATTCTTCGGATGAAGTTGTAGAATTTGACGATTCAGGGGATGAAGGTAAGTTAGCTGTGTCAACTGACAAAAACAAAGCAAAAGAAGACGATAAAGCAAACAAAGATAAAACAGACAAAGATAAAACAGACAAAGATAAAACAGACAAAGCAAAAGAGCCTTCTAAGAAAGACGCTGAGAAATTAGCAGCTGAGCAGAAGGCAGCTGAGGAAGCGAAAAAGGCCGAAGCAGCCAAGAAGGCAGAAGAAGCTAGAAAAGCCGAGGAAGCTAAAAAAGCTGAGCAAGCTAGAATAGCACAAGCAGAAGAGGCTAGAAAAGCGGAACAAGCACGAAAGGCCGAGGAAGCGCGTAAAGCTGAGGCAGCACGCAAAGCAGAAGAAGCAAAACAAGCCGCAAGTGCAAGTACTCATACAGTAAAAGCAAATGAAAATCTATATCGTATTGCATTGAATCACTACGGTGATGGCAGTGAAGCAACACTAGCGAAAATTCGTGCAGCAAACGGTATGTCTTCAAATAATGTAATGATCGGGCAAGTGATTAAGCTACCATAAGAAAAGCGGGTGTCATTCTTTGGCAATGATGTTTTTCTAGTATAAAATAATGGACAAACGTTAACACCAAATATGGTTGAGGCGTACGTCTGATTTAGTGAAAAGGCGATTCTTCATTATAACGAATCGTCTTTTTGCTTTCGTAAGGAGATGTGAAGGAATGATTTATTTTGGACTATTTGTTTTAGTAGTCATCGCGTTCCTGCTTTATATGTTGAAGGTGGCACATGAAAATAATGTTTTACATCATCAATTGTTATTAAAGGGTGAACAGGAAAAAATCCGACTATTTTTTATTTCGGATACACATTTACGCAAAATTAATCGCCAGATGATTGAACAGTTAGATGGTCAATTTGATGCTGTTATTATTGGTGGAGATTTTGCAGATGGACGCACACCTATTCAACGTATTCATGACAACCTAAAGTTATTAACTCCTTTAGGACCAACTTATTTTGTATGGGGGAATAATGACAGAGAAGTAGGTGAAGGACGATTACGAAGTATTTTGCAGGAACATGGTGTTCAGATCATCGCTAATGATGCTGTATTACTACCTAAAAAAAACCGCTTTTGGCTAAATGCAATTGAAGATACATCTACAATGAAATATAGCTTTGATGAAGCATTTGCAAAGGTAGGAGAGAAAGACTTAGTTGTTTTCATCTCACATAACCCTGGCGTTTTTGCAAGAGTCCGTGCAAAATTTAGAGCAGATTTAATGATTGGTGGGCATTTACATGGTGGTCAAATTAGAATTGGTCCATACGGTGTGCATCCTAATGGCTCTTATCGGGAGCGTGAGGGTGTGATGACGTTAGTAAGTAACGGCTATGGTACGACATTATTACCTTTTCGGCTTGGTGCGAGACCACAGTGTCATATTATTGACATTGAAATTTCGGGTAAATAAACAACCAAAACTCGATAGAAGGCGTATAATGGAAACGATAAGGATTAATTCGGTAAAAGCCCGATTAAGTAAAGTATTAGCAAATTGCTGATACAAAGTTGATAGGAGTGTCAAGAAATGCAGCAAGTAGATGCAATTATTGTTGGAGGGGGCCCATGTGGTTTAGCAGCAGCAATAGCCTTGCAAAATATTGGATTAAAGCCAATTGTCATTGAAAAAGGCAATATCGTAAATGCGGTATACAATTACCCTACGCATCAAACTTTTTTTAGTACGAGTGAACGACTAGCTATTGGTGATGTTCCCTTTATTATTGAAGGTCGTAAACCAAAGCGAAATCAAGCACTAGTTTATTATCGAGAAGTTGTACGTTTGAAAGCTATTCAAGTAAACCGCTTCGAGAAAGTAAATAGCGTTGTAAAAAATGGAGCGGTGTTTACAGTAACGACAGATAAAGAGGTCTATACAACACCTTATGTTGTGATCGCAACAGGCTACTATGACCATCCGAATTATTTAAACATCCCAGGTGAAAAATTGTCAAAAGTCTTCCATTACTTTAAAGAGGGACATGAATTTTTTGATACTGATGTTCTCGTAATAGGTGGGAAAAATTCGGCAATAGATGCAGCGCTTGAGTTGAATAAGGCAGGAGCTCGCGTCACTGTTGCCTATCGTGGTAGTGAGTATTCACCTAGCATCAAGCCATGGGTTTTACCAGAATTTGAAGGTGTAGTACGAAATGAAGAAGTCCAAATGCATTTCAATACAAATATACTGGAAATCCGAGAGCATGAGGTCGTAGTAGAAATTGATGGTAGCAAGAAAACTTTAAAAAATGATTTTGTTTTTGCTATGACAGGCTATCATCCAGATCATTCATTTATTCGAGCAATGGGTGTCTCTATTGATTATGAAACGGGTCGTCCTTTCTTTAATCCAGAAACTTTGGAAACAAATGTAGAAGGATTATTTATTGCGGGAGTTATTGCAGCTGGAAATAATGCTAATGAAATTTTTATTGAAAATGGCCGTTTCCATGGCGATTGTATTGCAAAGACAATTGACAAAAGAGCAAAATAGCAAGAGGAGCTGTATGAGCATGTAAGCTTATACAGCTTTTTTTAAAACGTCGGATAGAAGGGCAAGAACGACGGAAAGAGATTGAAGTGACGGATAGAAGGGTCAGAGCGACGGATGAAAGAGCTGAATCGACGGATAGAAGGGCCAGAGCGACGGAAAGAGATTGAAGAGACGGATAGAAGGGCCAAAGCGATGGAAAGAAGAGCCGAATCGACGGATAGAAGGGCCAGAGCGACGGAAAGAGATTGAAGCGACGGATAGAAGGGTCAGAGCGATGGAAAGAAGAGCCGAATCGACGGATAGC
>NZ_JBLLLQ010000001.1:268307-431060 GCF_047737915.1 Lysinibacillus sp. NPDC056185 | reverse complement strand
GCCGAATCGACGGATAGAAGGGCAAGAGCGACGGAAAGAGATTGAAGCGACGGATAGAAGAGCCAGAGCGACGGATAGAAGGGTCAGAGCGACGGATGAAAGAGCTGAATCGACGGATAGAAGGGCAAGAGCGACGGAAAGAGAACGAAGCGACGGATAGAAGAGCCAAAGCGACGGATGAAAGAGCCGAATCGACGGATAGAAGGGCCAGAACGACGGAAAGAGATTGAAGTGACGGATAGAAGGGTCAGAGAGACGGATGAAAGAGCTGAATCGACGGATAGAAGGGCCAGAGCGACGGAAAGAGATTGAAGCGACGGATAGAAGGGTCAGAGCGATGGAAAGAAGAGCCGAATCGACGGATAGAAGGGCAAGAGCGACGGAAAGAGATTGAAGCGACGGATAGAAGAGCCAGAGCGACGGATAGAAGGGTCAGAGCGACGGATAGAAGGGCCAGAGCGACGGAAAGAGATTGAAGCGACGGATAGAAGGGTCAGAGCGATGGAAAGAAGAGCCGAAGCGACGGATAGAAGGGCAAGAGCGACGGAAAGAGATTGAAGCGACGGATAGAAGAGCCAGAGCGACGGATAGAAGGGTCAGAGCGACGGATGAAAGAGCTGAATCGACGGATAGAAGGGCAAGAGCGACGGATGAAAGAGCCGAAGCGACGGATAGAAGAGCCAAAGCGACGGATGAAAGAGCCGAAGCGACGGATAGAAGGGCCAGAACGACGGAAAGAGATTGAAGTGACGGATAGAAGGGTCAGAGCGACGGATGAAAGAGCTGAATCGACGGATAGAAGAGCCAGAGCGACGGATGAAAGAGCCGAAACGACGGATAGAAGGGCAAGAACGACGGAAAGAGATTGAAGCGACGGATAGAAGGGCCAGAGCGACGGAAAGAGAACGAATCGCTCATCGAATGCCTCCAGGAAAGCGCCCAGTCGTAAGGAAATCACCCCCGCGTTAAGGTGTTAATACATAATTTCTCTAATGGAAGTTGAGAAAAAAAGGTGTGAAAGAATGCTTGGATTATATTGGATTCTTAGTTATATTACAGGGAACTTTATGACGGCGTATGTCGTTGGAAAAGCATATGGTGTTAATTTACAGGAAGAAAGAAGTAGAAACTTAGGGGCTAGAAATGCTGGTAGTGTGATTGGGAAAGGTGCTTTTCTATGGACTTTTTTAGGGGACTCTTTAAAAGGTGCACTCATTGTTGGTGTAGGGCGTTTATTGCATTTCGAAGAATGGGTAATTGTGTTAGGCGCTAGTTTGGGCATGCTTGGTCATATGTTTCCGTTTTGGCTTAAGTTTAATGGGGGAAAAGGAGTAGTAACTTTTATAGGTGTAGGTCTGACATTATCTCCGAGCTTATTTTTCATGATGGTTGCAGGGACAGCTATTACGCTTGGTGTAACTAGAAGTTTAACACTTAGTATGTTAGGTGGCTTTGTTTTATATGTTGGAGCGATTGTTTATACAGATAAATTACTGTTATACATACCGATACTAGTAGCAATAAGTTTTATGCTTATTAAACATATGTCGAATATTAAAGAGTCTTTAGAGAGAAGGAAGTGATTATATGTATTGGTGTAAAATTGCGCATACAGAAGTGGAGTTTGAGGAAATTGCACGATTAAATTATGAAACCTTTGTCGAAGAAATTCCACAGCATAAACCAAACTCTGAAAGGAAAAAAGTTGACCGTTTTCATCATGAAAATACGTATATTGTTGTTTATAAAGGAATAGAACTTATAGGCATGCTTGCATTTAGAGATCAGAGGCCGTTCTCAATTGATGAAAAGATAGGAAAGGTTGAGCAGTATTTATCAAAAGAGATTAGTACTAAGCTATGTGAAATTAGATTGCTTGCCGTTAAGAAGGCTTACCGAACAGGAAGAGTACTGCTGAAATTGACGCAGGCATTGACTGCTTTTGCGTATGAAAAAGGTTATTCGGCAGCGGTTATCTCAGGTACTACTCGTGAAGAGAAGCTGTATAAGCAAATGGGCTTTACCCAATTTGCACCTGCTACAGGGACAGAGGGTGCTTTATTTTTACCAATGGTATTAACTAGACAGCAGTTTGAAAAATCTTTACAGCAAAGACTTGCGAAGGAGTGCCATACTTTTTATCCAGGTCCAGTGAAACAAAGAGAATCATTTATGTATTCAGAGCTTTCTCATCGTTCATTAGGCTTTCAATCATTATTTGAGCAAATGAGAAATAAGTTGCTTCAATTATCAGGAGCGGAGCATGTAGCTACAATTGTAGGGACTGGGACATTGGCAAATGAAGTTATGCTCGGGCAATTGAAGGCTCAACAATTAGGGCGTGGACTAATTTTAACAAATGGAGAGTTTGGAGAACGTCTTCGGAAGCAAGCAGAGAGATGGTCATTGGATTTTGATGTAATGGAGCAAGATTGGGGAAGTTCCTTTGATACAAATATTTTGGACGCTTATTTGCAAAAAAGATCTTATCAATGGCTTCTTGCAGTGCATGGAGAAACGTCGACTGGTACTTGTAATGATATTAAGGAAATTTTACAGCTTACAAAGCGATATAATATTAAGCTTTGCATTGATAGCATTAGTTCTTTCGGAGCAATGCCATTTTCTTTAAAAGATTGTTATTTAGCGACTGCGGTGAGTGGAAAAGCAATTGGTGCGCTCAGTGGTTTGGCTTTTGTTTTTTCGCAAAACATTGTGAAATCTTCTTCAACATTACCTGCTTATCTCGATTTAGCTATTTACCAGCAAGGTGAGATTCCATTTACATTACCAGCAGTACTTGTTGCAAATGTTACTGCAGCATTACAAGCATATCCAGAAAGATATGGACAGTTACAGCAACGTTTTAAAACATTACTGCAACTACCATTTATGCACTACCAAGTTTCAACTAGACCGTATCCGATGTTGGTCACTTTACAACTTCCTAAGACTTTGGCAAATCTACAGAGTGATTTAAATTTAAATGGTTATTATGTTCATGCAGATAGTCAATACTTACGTCAAAGAGATTTCATACAGCTCTCTGTTATTCAACCGGACTTTGAGATAGCAATCCATCATTTACATAAAATCTTGAATTATTATAAGCAAATTGTAGAGGCATAAGCCTAATTGAATACAATAGTCTTACATGAAAAATTCCTTTAAATCAAGAGGAGTTCCTACTTTGTTGAGCCCAATTAATAATTTTAGTCGCGCCTTTTGACCATTGATACCAGTTGCAAATATAGCTCCTAAGTCTTCGAGCATTTTGCCACCGCCAACATAGCCATAAACTCCTTCTGCGATACCATTAAAACAACGGGATACGAGTATAACAGGAATACCGCGCTCTAAAAGACTTTCAATACCTTTAACAACTGTTGGAGGGACGTTGCCTTGTCCAAGGCCTTCTAACACCACGCCATCGTATTTACATGCGAGTACTACATTAAGTAAGTCATCCTCCATACCAGCATACACTTTCAGCATGGCTACTCGTTTTGATAATCCATCAATTTCTACATATTGACGGCGGAGAGGGGCATGATGAAATAATATTCTTGATTTTGTAATAAGTCCAATCGGGCCATATTGAGGTGACTGAAAGGTATTTACCGAACTAGTGCTTGTTTTTGTAGTGTTAACAGCAAGGTGGACCTCGTCATTCATGACAACAAGCACACCTTTCTCTCGAGCTTCTTCATCAACGGCCACACGAACGGCTTCTACTAAATTATAAATACCGTCTGCACCGAGTTCGTTTGAGGAGCGCATTGCACCTGTTAAGACAATAGGAATTGATAAATCAGTCGTTAACTCTAAAAAATAAGCTGTTTCTTCTAATGTATCAGTACCATGAGTGATAACAACGCCATCAATTTTCTCCTCTGCAACTTTTTCGATTATAAGATTACGTAATTTAAGCATTTCTTTTTGTGTAATATGTGGTGATGGGAGGTTAAAAGCCTCCATTTCAATAATTGTGGCAAGTGCATCAAGTTTACTGCTCTCCTTCATTAGAGGATTTTCCTTGTTTGGCATAACGGCACCTTCATCACTCATCGCCATAGAAATTGTTCCACCTGTATGAATTAATAAAATTGTTTTTTTCATAAAAAATATTTATCTCCTTTTAAAAAGTTTTATGTCATATCATGGTATAATAATAGCAGTTTATCTTCATGTAATAGATATTTATTGTCGAAAACGGAAGCTTAAGTCTAATAAGTTTTCCACCTGAGATATACGGATATATTTTTTATGCAGGTGTCCAATATTCGGTAGATAAAGATAAACTTAGGATATGGAATTTTACATCCTTTGAAAACGCCAAAGTTAACCAACATTATGCGCTGTCGCTTCGCTTTTGCGCAGAAAATATTTGTTAATACTTTAGAAGGATGTCACGAATTTTAAAATCTTAACATAAATATGTCAAGGCGAAATTGATTTTTTGAAAGGAGCCGGCATCATGATCATTTTATTATCAGCTGCCATTGCTCCCGGTCTAGCGCTTTTTAGTTACTTTTATTTGCGCAATCAGATGGCAACGGAGCCAAGAAAAACCTTACTTCAAACGTTTTTGTATGGCGCATTTTTAACGTTCCCAATCTTGTTCTTACAATATGTACTAACAGAGGAAGGGGTCTTTCGTTATCTTTATCTACAAGATGTAGTTTTTTCTAGTGTAGTTGAAGAGTTTTTTAAATGGTTTGTTCTTTTGATCGCAATCTACAATCATGTAGAATTCGATGATCCTTATGATGGCATACTGTATGGTGCAAGTATATCTCTTGGTTTTGCTACGATAGAAAATGTGCTTTATTTATTTTCTTTCGGTTTGAATACTGCATTTATGCGTGCATTATTACCTGTATCGAGTCATGCTTTGTTCGGTGTTGTAATGGGCTATTATTATGGACGTGCCAAGTTTTCTAAGCTTGCAAAGACGAAAGAAATGATTGCTATGGCGCTATGTGCACCGGTAGTATTACACATTTTATATAATACAATTTTATCATTCAAAGGGTATTGGGTATATTTAATGATCCCTTTTATGCTATTTTTGTGGTGGTTTGGGCTACGGAAAGTCAAGCTCGCTCACTATCACCTAGTACAACATTTGCATATGCATAAAAAAATATAAAGCGTAGAAATCTAAAAAAGATTTCTGCGCTTTTCTATTTTTAACTTCTTTCAGCAAATGTTCCTTTGTACCGAAAGCGTAGCGACAGGTATAGGAATCTTCTTCCTCTATAGGTGGTGAGATGAATACGGATTTAAGTTACTTTTCAGCGGGTGTCCAAACACCTGTAGCTGACGCTTCGCTTTCGCTACAAAAAAATTGCTGAAATAAAGGAACTCAGTCTAAGAACGCCACGTCCTGTGGCAACGACTGAGTGACCAACTTCGTGTCGGCCTAAAGCCTCCGGCGGATGTCACGGAATCGGAAAGGAGTTCTTAACGGCTAACTGACCTGCATCGGTGCCGCTGCCGCTTCGCTTTCGCGCAAAAAACATCTGCAGGCCTAAGCACAAAGCCGATTCCAGACGCAATTTTGCCGAGGCAAAATTGATATGTATAAAATGAGTCGTTTGTTTCAAGCTATGAAAAAAAGGAGTGATGATAATGCGTTTAGTAAGCATAGTTTTTGCTTTGATGTTGGGGATTAGTATATTTGCTATTCCGCAAAATGACGCCATTGCATTTACCGAGCAACAGATTTCTCGTGGTGCTTATGGAGATGATGTAATTGAGCTACAGGCAAGGCTACAATACTTAGGATTTTATAAAAGTAAAATTGATGGAAAATTTGGCTATAACACATATTGGGCTTTACGAATTTTCCAAGAGAAATATGGTTTACCAGTAGATGGAATAGCCGGTGCTAAAACTAAAAAAACTTTATCGGGTTATTCAGATTACGATGAAGGATGGGTAAAAGCGCAATTAAATGCAGGAAATCAATTTACTTATTATGGTGGAACGCCACTTGAACAGCAAGTGAAAACAAACACTGGTGGCGGTGGTGGAGGAGGTAAAAGTAGTGGCAGTACTAATAATAATGGGACTAAAACTCAAGTACCTCCAAAGTATACTGACAGAGATGTACAGTTAATAGCGAATGCGGTTTATGGTGAAGCTAGGGGAGAGCCTTATGAAGGTCAAGTGGCTGTAGCGGCTGTTATTTTAAATCGTTTGGAAAGTCCTGAATTCCCAAATACTATTTCAGGTATTATTTTCCAGCCACTAGCATTTACTGCAGTGGCAGATGGGCAAATTTGGCTTGAACCAAATGAACGTGCAAAAGAAGCAGTTCTTGATGCTATGAATGGATGGGATCCTTCGGAAAATGCACTGTATTATTTTAATCCGAAAACAGCAACAAGTAAGTGGATTTGGTCACGACCTCAAATTAAACGAATTGGAGAACATATTTTCTGTTCATAAGAAAGGAGGAAAAAAATGAGAACTATGCTCGTTATACTCACTGCGGCAGTTATTGGATTAGGGGCATATAGCATTAATATGCACGGAAAAAATGCAAGTTTACAACGTACTGTGCTAGCTCAGTACACAGATAATTTAACGGATGCATCCGAGAAATTATCTCATCTACAACAAGCAGTTTCACAATCTCTATTGTTTCGGGATGACAATGCCATTCACAATGAGTTAGATTCCGTTTGGCGACTAAGCTCTGACGTTCGATCTTCCATGTCGAATATTCCTATCGGGCAGGAAATGTCGAACGACTGGCTAAGTTACTTAGGACGTCTAGGAGATGAGGCAAAGAAAACATCTAAAACTGGTGATTATAAAGCTTGGCGAGAAAAAATGCCACAAGTCTCAACGAATTTACAATCACTTTCAGATGAATGGTCAGCTGCAACAGTAGATTTTTATAAAAATAACGGTAAAATGGATGTCTGGTTAAGACAAGTAGATACGAAAAATCCAAATACAACTTTTGATAATGTACAAAAGACATTAAAGGGTTACAGTGAAAAAGACTTCCCGCTTACATTAAGCGAATCAGATTGGCAGAAAAAAATAGATCTTAAAGCCTTACAAGATTCAGTCATTACTGAAAAAGAAGCGTTGGAAAAAGTAAAACAATTATTCCCTATCATAAAAGATGCAACATTTACTGTGACGAAAAGTAGCGATACTGCACCATATCCGTTTTATCATATCCAATTCCACCAAGATATTCGTTTAGGATATGTCGATCTAACAGAAAAGGGTGGACATTTAATATCCTATTTAGTGGAACGTCCAGTAGATGAAGCAAGGCTATCACAAGATGAAATCATGAAAAAAGCTGAAGAATATGTAAAACGACTTGGGATGAATGATGTTGCATTTGTGGAATCTCGTGAAAACCATCAAGCGTGGCATGTGACATTTGCACGTGTTCACCCTGGCGATAATGCATTGATTTATGCAGATGGGGTGCAATTGAAACTTGCTAAGGATACAGGCGAGTTACTTGGTGCAAATGCGATGGAATATATTCAGGCAGAGACGATTAAACCACAAACTCCAAAACCAATTGATTGGAGAACTTTCTTCGATGATGATGTGAAAGTACAAGAAGTGAAAAATATTTATACAGATAACGGCTCATTTGAACAACGTCTTTGTTATGAGGTAATTGCGGTCCGTGATAAAAACGCGCAAGAAACATTCCGAATTGTTATTGACGCTGAAAATCACAATGTTTTAAAAGTGGAATATTTAACTTAATATAAGAAAAAACTACCAGTCTATATAGCCAAATTGGGCATCTCGTGCGATAATAAATGTATATTTGTGTTCGGGGAGATGCTCATGGAAATAAAAATTGGTACACAATTAGAACTAGAACCAACTTATACAGAGAGTGTTGAAAAATTCCGCTGTAAAGTTGTAGAACAAAAAGAAAATATTGTTTATATCGATTATCCAATAAATGTTGCCACAAAGAAAACAGCTTTTTTAATAGATGGTTCTGAATTTAGAGCAACTTTTCGCACGGAGGATAAACAATCATTTGCTTTCAATACTGAAGTGATTGGACGTAAAGCTGGTAATATACCTATGATTATGTTGCATTGTCCACAGGCAGATGACTTTATCAAAATTCAACGTCGTGAATATGTACGTGTGGAAACGCCTGTGGATGTAGCGATAAAGTTTAAGGATTACAAATATCAGCTAGTAACATCGGACATTAGCGCAGGTGGTTTGGCAGTGATCTTGAAAGGGGCAATTGCTTTCCAAGATGGTGATGAGGTTCAGCTAACAATCGTTTTACCATATGCCAATGGGGATGTAAAATACGTGGTCACAGACGCGATGGTTGTTCGTATATACGAAAAAGATGATAAAAAAATTGCAACTATTCAACTAACAGATACCGATGATGTAGACCAACAGCATATTGTTCGTTTCTGTTTTGAACGTCAATTAGTGAATCGTCGTAAAGAAATAAATCCTTTTGATGCTTGATTTTTACAAAGCCGATTCTGGACGCAATTATGCCGTGGCATAATTGATTGGTCTTCCCAACCTCTATTGGTGAGTAGGAAATTCCATGAAATTTCTGTAGGGAGTTTACATTACCTTCAAATCGAGTAGTATTTTGATTTCAGAAAGCCCTCTGCTTAAAGAGGGCTTTTTTATGATACAATATGGTGTGTTAGAAAGTAGGGGAAAATATGAAGAAAAACATTCAAATTGCGATTGATGGACCGGCTGGTGCTGGGAAAAGCACAATCGCGAAAATTGTTGCAGAGGCACTTGGATTTACTTATATCGACACAGGTGCTATGTATCGTGCTGTGACGTATAAAGCAATGCAACAAAACATACATTTAGATGATGAAACAAAATTAGCAGAAATGCTAGCATCCAGCACAATTGAATTAAAGCCTTCTGCTGAAGGACAACTTGTCTTTTTAGACGGGAAGAACGTGTCGGCAGAAATTCGATCTAATGAGGTAACTTCATCTGTTTCACAAGTAGCGGCACATGCTAAAGTACGTGAACTATTAGTAGCACAGCAACAAAAGCTTGCGGCTAATGGTGGTGTTGTTATGGATGGGCGCGATATTGCTACGCATGTATTAAAGACTGCAGAACTAAAAATTTTTATGTCCGCAACTGTAGAAGAGAGAGCAAGACGTCGTTTTATGGACAATCAAAAACGAGGAATCGAATCTTCTATTGAAAAGCTTCAAGAAGAAATTGCCCTGCGCGATAAAATGGATAGCGAGCGTGAAGCATCGCCACTAATTCAAGCGGAAAATGCCGTATTTTTAGATACGACAGCATTGTCAATTGATGAAGCAGCACAGGCCATTTTAAAATTAGCGCAAGAAAAAATGGTATAAATCCTAAAATTTCAGACATTTTTTGAATTTAAAGGATTTATTTTTGTCTTTATCTTCAATTTCGAATAAAATAGTAAGGGAAGATGCGAAGGAGGGTTACATATGTCTGAAGAAATGAACTATGCAGAACAAACGTTTAACGAAGGTGATATCGTCAAAGGTATTGCAGAGCAAGTTGATGAAAAAGCGGTAACTGTTTCAATTCCAGGTGCACCATTTGACGGTATTGTACCAATAAGTGAATTATCAAGCTTACACATTGAAAAAGCGTCTGACGTAATTTCTGTTGGAGATGAGTTAGAGTTGATGATTACAAAAGTTGAAGAAGAAAACTATGTATTATCAAAACGCAAAGTAGATGCTGTAAAAGCATGGGATACACTTGAACAACAATTCAACGCTGAGGAAATTTTCGAAGCGGAAGTAAAAGATATTGTTAAAGGCGGTCTTGTCGTTGATTTAGGAGTACGTGGCTTCGTTCCAGCATCCCTAGTAGAAGACCACTTTGTTGATGATTTTGAAGACTATAAAGGTAAATCTCTTAGCTTTAAAATTGTTGAGCTAGATAAAGAAAAAAATCGCTTGATTTTATCACATCGTGCTGTAGTGGAAGCTGAAAAAGCTTCTCAAAAGAAAGATGTTATTAATCAAATTAAAACTGGCGATGTTTTAGATGGTAAAGTACAGCGTATCGCATCATTTGGTGCATTTATTGACCTTGGTGGTATTGATGGCCTTGTGCATATTTCACAAGTGTCTCATGAGCATGTGAGTGATGTGAGCGAGGTTTTATCGGAAGGACAAGAGGTGAAGGTAAAAGTTCTTTCTGTAGACCCAGAAAATGAGCGTATTTCGCTATCCATTAAAGAAACGATTCCTGGTCCTTGGTCGAACATCGAAGAGCGTGCAGCTAAAGGAACAGTGCTAGATGGAAAAGTAAAACGACTTACTTCATTTGGAGCATTTGTTGAAGTTTTCCCAGGTGTAGAAGGTTTAGTGCATATTTCACAAATCGCGCATAAGCATATTAACACGCCACACGAAGCGCTAAAAGAGGGACAAGATGTACAAGTAAAAGTGCTTGACGTTAATGCTGAAGAAGGTCGCTTAGCATTAAGTATTAAGGATTTACTTGAAAACCCTGAGGCAGAGGAAGTAGTCGACTATGAATTACCAGAAGAAAACACAGGCTTCTCTTTCGGTGATGTCATTGGCGATAAACTGAAAAATTTTAAATAAACTAGACATGCGAGGATGCAGTTTGTGTCCTCGCTTTTTTATGGAGGAAAATAGATAGAAGAGTCAAAGAGCCAAAGAGCCACATCGAACCACCAAATTTAAGAGGAAATGATGAAAAAAATACCAGAGAGATGAATAGAACGGTACATAGCGCGCTCGTTTATGGATATGATATGATATAATGGCATTTTTCGTGTATAATAGCGAAAGACAAGAAGTTGGAAGGATGAAGTACAGATGACGAAACCAGTAGTAGCCATCGTAGGTCGTCCGAACGTAGGTAAGTCGACGATTTTTAATCGTATCGTTGGAGAACGTGTATCGATTGTGGAAGACATTCCAGGAGTTACACGCGACCGTATTTATAGTTCGGCAGAGTGGTTAGCACATGATTTTAATATTATTGATACAGGTGGTATTGAGATTGGGGACGAACCGTTTTTAGAACAAATTCGTCAACAAGCAGAGATTGCCATTGATGAGGCGGACGTTATTGTCTTTATGACAAATGGCCGTGAAGGTGTAACAGCTGCTGATGAGCAAGTAGCAAAAATTTTATACAAAACAAAAAAACCGGTCGTTTTAGCAGTGAATAAAATTGATAACCCGGACATGCGTGAGATGATTTATGATTTCTATGCGCTTGGCTTTGGTGAACCTTGGCCAATTTCTGGTTCTCACGGCTTAGGCTTAGGGGATTTATTGGATGAATGTGCAAAACATTTCCCTAAGGAAGATGAAGATCAATATGGGGACGAAGTTATTAAATTCTCGTTAATTGGTCGTCCAAATGTGGGGAAATCTTCGTTAGTAAATGCATTTTTAGGCCAAGACCGCGTAATTGTTAGTAATATAGCGGGTACTACTCGAGATGCTATTGACACGCCATATGAGTATGATGGACAGGAATATGTCATTATTGATACTGCCGGTATGCGTAAAAAAGGAAAAGTATACGAAACGACAGAGAAATACTCTGTATTGCGTGCGTTACGTGCAATTGAACGCTCTGATGTTGTTTTAGTTGTTCTTAATGCAGAAGAAGGCATCCAAGAGCAAGATAAAAAAATTGCAGGCTATGCGCACGAAGCAGGAAAAGCTATTGTTATTGTTGTTAATAAATGGGATGCTGTTGAAAAAGACGAAAAAACAATGAACGTCTTTACACAACAAATTCGCGAGCATTTCTTATTCTTAGACTACGCACCAATTATTTTTGTTTCGGCCAATACAAAGCAACGTGTACATCAAATTTTACCGATTATACAACGTGTAAGTGAGAACCATGCAATGCGTATTCAATCATCTATCCTTAATGAAGTGATTGAGGATGCAGTGGCACGCAACCCAGCACCAACTGATAAAGGCCGCCGTCTTCGCATCTACTATGCTACCCAAGTTGCGATACAGCCACCTACTTTTGTGGTGTTTGTTAATGAGCCAGAGCTAATGCATTTCTCTTATGAACGATTTTTAGAAAATCGTATTCGAGAAACATTTGATTTTGAAGGAACGCCAATTCGTTTAATTACCCGTGCTCGTGCTTAGGAAAAATATACACATACAATACGCCAACCCGACAATTATTGTTGGGTGGCGTCTTTTTACAAGAGAGGAAAGAATAATTTTTCTAATGTCTACTAATAAGATTGCTTTGAAAGCTTTACTGTTATAAGCCTTTCTCTAGCATTTTTTGTAACTAATAGGAGTGAATTGTCTTTTCAAAACAAGGGAGGTTTTTGAATGGAAAAAGTTTGTGTGTTAGGGGCAGGCTCATGGGGTTCAGCGCTTGCGATGGTGCTTGCAGAAAATGGGCATGATACACTTCTATGGACTCATCGAACAGATCAAGCTGAAGAAATTAACAACCTGCATACAAATAGGAAGTATTTACCTGAAATGGTACTACCGACAAATTTGTATGCGACAAGCGATATTGCTAAGGCAGTTGCTCATTCGGAGACAATTGTCGTAGCCGTGCCTACTAAGGCTATTCGAGAAGTATGTGAAAAAATGATCGCAACACTTGATAAAAAAGTACTGTTTGTTCATGTATCGAAGGGAATTGAACCCGATACATTAAAACGAATTTCAGAAATTTTAGTAGAAAGTTTACCACCTGAATTTGTAGAAGAAGTTGTTGTACTTTCAGGTCCAAGTCATGCAGAGGAAGTTGTCTTACACCACCCGACAACTGTTACAGCCGCTTGTGCAAGCATTGAAGCCGCAGAAAAAGTACAGGATTTATTTATGAATCAATTTTTCCGCGTCTACACAAACAAAGATGTGATTGGCGTAGAAATAGGTGGCGCCTTAAAAAACGTAATCGCATTAGCTGCGGGTATTTCAGACGGCTTAAATTATGGTGATAATGCCAAAGCGGCACTAATTACTCGAGGATTAGCTGAGATTTCACGTCTTGGTGTTAAAATGGGGGGGAATCCATTTACATTCTCAGGACTTACAGGCATGGGAGACTTAATTGTAACATGTACAAGTGTGCACTCTCGTAATTGGCGCGCGGGTAATTTACTGGGGCAAGGAATGAAACTGCCAGAGGTACTAGACCAAATGGGCATGGTTGTTGAAGGGGTTCGCACAACAAAAGCTGCCTATCAACTAGCAGAGAAATATGACGTTGCTATGCCAATAACTACTGAGCTATATAGTGTTCTATTTAGTGATATAGAACCGAAAGTAGCGGTTGATGCATTAATGATGCGTATGAAAAAGCGAGAAATCGATGACATGATATATTGATAATATATATTTGTAGAGTAAAATAGGTAATCATTATACCTGATCTATAAGGTTTGTCATAAAATGGACATAAATAAGGTGTCTCAGTAAATAACTGAGACACCTTATTGTGTGCTTCTAATGGAATAATCTATAAAATTATAAAGGTTGTCCATTTAACTTCTTTCAGCAGATGTCTCCTACCTCAGTAGGTGGTGGTATGATGCGGATTTAAGCTACTTTTCAGAGAGTGTCCAAACACCCGCTGAAAGAAGTTAAAGCCTCCGGCGGATGTCACGGAATCGAAAAGGAGTTCTTTGTGCAAGCACAAAGGCGATTCCGGACGCAATTATGCCGAGGCATAATTGATTGATAGTTATAGGACAACTATTTCTTTTTAGCGAAAGCACATAGTATAATATACTTTGATTGTTTCGAGACGTTAAAGAAAGGTGGTTGTCTTAAATGGGTCCGTTAAAACATTTGCCTGCGCTTGATGTAATGTGGGTATCATTTTATTGTATCGGCTTTATGATTATATCTGTCGGGTTAATTTATTTAGCTCGTAATAAGGTTTCGAACGTTTTTTTACGTACAATCGTAAATTTAATTGCATACATACTGTTTGGACTTGGCACATTTTTAATGGTACTAATTGTAGCAACATGGCCATGATAAAAAATGATGAGGTGGAAGTGACATGAAAAAACTAAGTGCTTTTCTTTTGGTAATCGTAACCGCAGTGCTTCTAGTAGGTTGTGCATATCCAGAGGATGAAAAAAGGGCGAAATTAGTACCTGATGCTGACCAGTTAGCTGCTGTTCAGCGTGCGGTTGATGAATACCGTGAAGCAACTGGAGGCCTAGTTCCAATTAAAAATAGCGAGCTAGATACAGATATATATATAAAATATTTAATTGATTTTGAAAGACTAATGCCTAAATATCTTGCACAAATTCCAGGGAACGCCTATGAAAAGGGTGGGATTTTCCAGTATATTATTTGGGATCCTGAGAATGAAGCTAAAGTAAAATTGGTAGATTTAAATGCGGCAGAGCGAATTCGTGAAATTAATATTCAAAAACTTGCTACCCAATATTTACCGATAAAGGGTGCGACTTCTGATAATGTATATCAAATTAACTTTGAAGAATTGGGCTATAAAACAGATGTAACTGTGAAAAGCCCCTATTCTGGTGCCGAATTACCAATATTTATGACAGGCGATGGTGAAATGCATGTGGACTATTCAATTGATTTGGGTCAACTACTAAAGGAAGACAAGCCTAATGTGAAGCCTGGAGATGATATTCGTCAGCTACTTGTAGATAAATATCCAGTAGTACCAGCTTATTCTTTACCATATACAGTAGATGAAAAAGGTGAGCCAATTTATTTTATGGACGCCTATAATAGTGACGCAAAAAAAGCTAGAGAAAAAGCTAGAGAAAAAGCAATTCAAGAGTCTGAATCCAAAAATAAAAAAGATTAGTTACTAAGCTCCTTACATTTGTGAGGAGCTTTTCATATTTATCTATCAGCTCGCATATAGTGAAAAAGCGTAGATAAAGGAGGCAGAAACCTTGAGTGAAGCAGTATTTAGAGAAATTGCAGAGCGCACAAATGGCGATGTTTATATTGGTGTTGTCGGTCCAGTACGTGTAGGTAAATCAACATTTGTAAAAAAGGTTATGGAAGCGGTCGTGTTACCAAATATTGTGGATGATACAGAAAGAATGCGTGCACAAGACGAGTTGCCACAAAGTTCGCCGGGGCCAGTCATTATGACTGCTGAGCCGAAGTTTGTGCCTGCCCAAGCAACACGTATTGCGGTCGGTGATGATGAAATGTCATTCCAAATTCGTTTAGCAGATTGCGTTGGGTATATCATTGAAGGTACAAAGGGCTATGAGGATGAAAATGGGCCGAAATATGTGCATACACCTTGGCATACAGAGCCTATCCCCTTCCAAGAAGCCGCAAAAATAGGCACAGATAAAGTTATTCGTGACCATGCCAATATTGGAATTGTTGTAACAACAGATGGCACGGTAAATGGTATAAGTCGTCGTGCGGCAGAAAAGGCTGAAGAGGAAATTGTAGAACAATTAATGGATATTGGAAAACCTTTCGTTATTGTATTAAATTGCCAAATGCCAGCACGAGAGGAAACGGTACAGCTTCGAAATGAGTTATTTGAGCGCTATAATGTTCCAGTAATTGCTACTTCAATTGATCAAATGCGTGCATCTGATATTCAGTATATTTTGCAAGAAGCATTATTTGAATTTCCAATTCGAACAATTGAAGTGGAAAAACCAGATTGGTTAGATGTTTTAGATGCAACACACCCATTGAATGTTGCATTAATTGATTCGATGGAAGAAGTGTTGTCATCTATTATGAAAATTAGAGATGTACAGCAGGCATCAGATGCCTTTAAAGCCATTGATTTTATTGACCAGAGTGAAGTGGTGCATGTGGATGCTGGTGTTGGGACCGCAGTTATTCGGGTGTCATTGCAAGGTGAGCTATATAAGTCGGTTTGCAATGAATGGCTAGATGAGCCGATTGAGACGAAGCGAGATTGGCTACTATTTATTAAAGAGGCAGCAGAAGCAAAAGAGGCGCAAAAACGCTTTAAAACTGCTATTAGTGAAGCAGATTCGAAAGGTTATGGCGTAACATTGCCGATGATGCAGGAGTTTGAGCCAACAGCACCAGAGCTCATTAAACAAAATAATTTCTATGGTGTGCGTATGAAGGCAAAAGCGCCATCATACCATATCATTCGTGTAGATATGGAATCAGAATTCGCGCCACTAATTGGCTCTGAATTCCATAGTCAACAATTACTTAAGGATTTAAATCATGCCTATTTACATGATCGTGAAGCTTTATGGAGTACACAACTTTTTGGAACTCCGCTACATGAAGTGTTAAAAGAAGGAATACGCTATAAAATGGATGCCGTTCCAGCGACAGCCAAAAAACGGATGCGACAAACAATTGAACGTATGGTGAATGAAGGGGATAGAGGATTAGTTACATTTATTTTGTAGTGAAAAAATGAAAAATAAAGCACAAAAAATTACTACAGGGCTCTTCGTTTTTATGCGAAAAGTCCTGTTATTTTTGTTTTTTGGGTGAAAAACGCATTTTTTGGTTATAATCATGTATGAATACAGTTGCGTAGCGGTTTTCAATGTGTTAATCTTTTTACAGAATTGGTTCATGACCCTTTGAGAGGAGGTGAATGGTGTGAATAAAACAGAATTAGTAAACTCTGTTGCTGAAGCTGCAGGTCTTTCTAAAAAAGACGCTTCTAAAGCAGTTGAAGCTGTATTTGATACAATTCAAGATGCTCTTGCAAAGGGTGACAAAGTACAATTAATTGGTTTTGGTAACTTTGAAGTACGTGAACGTGCGGCTCGTAAAGGTCGTAACCCACAAACTGGTAAAGAAATCGAAATCGCTGCTAGCAAGGTACCTGCTTTCAAACCAGGTAAAGCGCTTAAAGATGCTGTAAAATAATACACGTCTAGTAGTTACATAGAGCGGTCTTCATGTAAATGACATGGAGGCTGCTCTTTTTAACTTCTTTCAGCGATTTCCCGACGCATTGTTTATCTGTGCGAAAGCAACAATTATACCGAGGTATAATTGATCTTCACTACGAAGAGTTGCGTACATAGCTAAATAAGTTAATGATACATAGAAAGATGCAATAAACATGAGTGTAACGTAGATAGAATATTATTTGAGGTCCAACACTAAAAGTTGATCCCCAGGAAAAAGCCTAGTCGGAACGGAAATCAACCACACGTTATGATGGTGAGTTATAAAATATGCTCCAAATTAGAAAGCATTAATTGGCTATTTTGCTCATATAGCGATGAATTTCTTTTGAATCAAGTAAGTCGTTTTGCGCTTACCTTTTGGATATGCTACGATGCATAAGGAAATGTGTAATGTATTGATACGCAGGAGGGTTTCACGGATGTCGAATATTGATTTATTGAAAATAGAAGAAGCAGTAAAAATGATTTTAGAGGCGGTAGGCGAAGATGTAAATCGTGAAGGTTTACTCGATACACCGAAACGTGTAGCAAAAATGTATGCGGAAATGTTTAGTGGCTTACATGAAGATGCAAAAGATTATTTTAGAACAGTGTTCCATGAAGACCATGAGGAATTAGTACTTGTAAAGGACATTCCGTTTTATTCGATGTGCGAGCATCATTTAGTTCCTTTTTATGGAAAGGCTCATGTCGCATACATACCAAACGATGGCATTGTTGCTGGACTAAGTAAATTAGGACGTGCAGTAGAAACTATTGCTCGTCGTCCGCAATTACAGGAACGAATTACTTCCACTGTGGCAGAGACAATTATGGAAATGCTCTCTCCGAAAGGTGTTTATGTAGTGATAGAGGCGGAGCATATGTGCATGACTATGCGAGGACTTAAGAAGCCAGGATCTAAAACTGTGACATCGGTTGCTCGTGGTATTTACGAAGAAGATGAAGTAAAACGTAGAGAAGTTTTATCATTTATTCAAATGTCTTAAATTGAGTGTCTAATTATGTTATGATGGACTAAGAATTTGTCGGATTTAAGGAGTGTACAAACAATGGCACAAGATTATATTGTTATTCAAGCAGAGGAAGATGGCGTACATGTAATCGGTTTAACACGAGGTACAGATACAAAGTTCCATCATTCTGAAAAATTAGATGCAGGCGAAGTTATGATTGCTCAATTTACCGAACATACATCTGCCATGAAAATTCGTGGGAAAGCACAGATTCATACAGCACACGGTGTTATAAATAGCGAAGCTAAAAAGTAATAGAACGAAATTACATTCAGAAGTGCTTATGAATGGTTTCATGTTTATTCAAATTAGTAATGGCACATATAAATCGACCAGATGTGTAAAACTAAGTAATGATGTTTTCGATTCGATTCTTATAGAGTGTGTCGAACATCGCTGAAATAGAGGAACTCAGTCTAAGAACACCACGTTCTGTGGCAATTTAGCTGTGCGAAAGCGCAGCGACTGCAGCAACACACGACTGAGTGGTCAACGTGTTGGCCCAAAGCCTCCGGCGGATGTTCTGAATCGGAAAGGAGTTCAATATAGGATGTTAGCCTAAAATCATCGCATCCATGCGATAACGGCTAACTGACCTGCGTCGTGCAGGCCTAAACATAAAGCCGGTTCCGGACGCAATTATGCCGAGGCATAATTGATAGGCAGTTGGATTTCTTCTGTTTTTTAACGGGGAAGCTCTTCTGCCTATCATGTTGAATAAAGCAAAAAATTTTTATTACGAATCGTCGCGTATGCTATAATGACTCAGTAAGCAAGCGTTAGGTCATGAAAAGACTAACGTATTTGAAAGTGAAATGGAGTAAGGTCTATGAATGCAACATACATTCAAAATTCAATTGCACAATTAAAAACAGAGATTTTCATGGATGTTCGTCATAGAACTTTGCAAAAATACACAGGAATGCCTGTGCTCGATGAAAATCAATTATTTTACTTGTTAGTTCCCTTTTTTAATGGGGAAGAGTGGCAACAAAATGAACGAGAAGCTGCAATCACTGTTGGAATTGTGTACGCAGCCTTAGCAGCGCACGATCATATTAAAGAACTAGATGCCACATCAAAAGAACAGCAGCTAACCGTTTTAGCTGGAGACTTTTATAGTGGCCGTTATTATGAGATTTTAGCGATGTCAGGAAATGTCGCATTGATTCGAAATTTGTCACAAGGAATTGTGGCACGTTGTGAACACCAAATTAAAGTATATGAGGCAGAAAAACGATCAATCGAACAATGGTTTGCCTCAATAACTAACATTGAATCAGGATTAATCTCAAAATTTTTTGAGCTCTATTCATTTGGTGATTATATTCCAATTGTGGAGAAGAGCTTATTAATCTTGCGTTTAGAAAGAGAATTGGCGACATATCAACGTGGGCAAGTATCTTTAATGAGTAAAGTTCTTGAAGAAAGCGCGAGATATACTGGAGCGACCTATGGCAACGCCATAAAGGACAAAATTGTGCAATTAAAAACAGAGCTGTTACAGGTGATAGAAAATGCATCGTTTTTACAAGGTGATGTGAAACAAGCTCTACAAGCACGTGTAGAGGCATCCATTGCTTCTACTAATGGATAAGAGAGGTTTTTCAAAATGGCTAAAACGAAAGAAGAGCACGTGCACGAAGTATTTGAAAGTATTTCGGATAACTATGACAAAATGAATGGCGTTATTAGTTTCCAGATGCATGTTGGCTGGCGCAATGATACGATGAAGCACATGGCAGTAAAACCTGGAGCGAAGGCTCTAGATGTTTGCTGTGGTACGGCAGATTGGACAATTGCATTAGCCAATGCAGTTGGTGAAGGCGGAGAAGTAAAAGGGGTAGACTTCAGTAAAAACATGCTGAAGGTTGGCGAGGAAAAGGTAAAGCCATACCCACAAATCGAGCTAATACATGGAAATGCTATGGAGTTACCTTTCCCAGACGATACTTTTGATTATGCAACAATTGGTTTTGGGCTTCGCAATGTACCAGATTATTTACAAGTTTTAAAGGAAATGAATCGTGTTGTAAAACCAGGGGGAATGGTTGTTTGTTTAGAAACATCTCAATCTGAAATTCCAGGCTATCGACAACTATTCCGTTTTTATTTTAAATATATAATGCCGATATTTGGTAAAATATTTGCGAAAAGCTATAAAGAATATTCTTGGCTACAGGAATCAGCAAATGATTTCCCAGGTATGAAGAAATTAGCGGCATTGTTTGAGCAGGCAGGTTTAGAAAAAGTAACGTACAAAGCATACAGTGGCGGTGCTGCGGCAATGCATATGGGCTTAAAAAAAGTACGTTAATGGGGGAAGGTTTTCACACGTGGAAAAGATGAAGTTAAAACTACTCTATTCCGATTTGAAATCAGATATCGATATCATTGAACAAGAATTAGAAAAAGCAGTGAACTCTTCTTCATGTTTGATCAATGATGCTTCTCTCCATTTATTGCAAGCTGGTGGCAAACGGATACGACCAATTTTTGTGTTGCTTGGCGCAAAATTTGGCGAATATGATATCGAAAAGATGAAAGATGTAGCCGTACCAGTAGAGCTTATTCATATGGCATCACTTGTGCACGATGATGTAATTGATGATTCCAATATGCGAAGAGGACGCCCGACGGTCAAATCACAATGGAATAATAGAGTTGCAATGTACACGGGCGATTTTATTTTTGCGCGTGCACTTGAATATATTACAAAGCTTGAAGACCCATTAGTTCATCAAATTTTAGCGCGTACAATGGTTGAAATTTGTAACGGTGAAGTCATTCAAATCGAAGATAAATTTAGATTAGATCAAGGATTAAAAGATTATTTTAGACGAATCAAACGAAAAACGGCCTTACTGATTTCTTCTAGTTGTGAACTTGGTGCAGTGGCAGCAGGTGTCGATCCTAAAACGGTGAGACATTTGAAACGATTTGGCTATTTTGTGGGCATGAGCTTCCAAATTATCGATGATGTTTTAGATATTATGGCAACAGATAAAGAATTAGGGAAGCCAGCAGGTAGTGATTTACTGCAAGGTAATATTACGCTACCGATTCTAATGTTAAAAGATGATCCCGTAATGCAACCTTATCTGGAAAAAGTGTTTGCAGGCACATTGACGGAAACAGAACGTCAAAATATGCTACGGTA
Organism: Lysinibacillus sp. NPDC056185; assembly: GCF_047737915.1. Taxonomy (NCBI): domain Bacteria; kingdom Bacillati; phylum Bacillota; class Bacilli; order Caryophanales; family Bacillaceae; genus Lysinibacillus; species Lysinibacillus sp. NPDC056185. Next base: position 409,942 of record NZ_JBLLLQ010000001.1, on the reverse strand, counting down.
TGTGCGTAAATCCGACGCGATTGAGCAAGCTAATAAAATGAGTGATAAATATTTGAAAAAGGCATTACAGGAAATAGATGCATTACCAAAACATCCCGTCAAGAAAAAACTTCGTGATGTCGCTTTATTTATGGGTAAGCGTAAATTCTAGCTTTTTGTTGTACAAAGGCTCATTTTTTGTTAATATTTATCGGTAGGTGTAAAACCTGTTATACGAATTTAAGGAGTGTTTTAAACATGGCAATCGAACAAACTTTTTTAATGGTTAAGCCTGATGGCGTAGAACGACAAGTAGTAGGAGATATCGTAGATCGTTTTGAACGTCGCGGTTTTGTATTGAAAGGTGCTAAATTAATGGTAATTCCTACAGAATTAGCAGAAAAGCACTATGCAGAGCATGCTGAGCGTCCATTCTTTGGTGAATTAGTTGATTTCATCACTTCTGGTCCAGTATTCGCTATGGTATGGGAAGGCGAAAACGTAATTAAGCTTGCTCGTACAATGATGGGAGCAACTAAACCTGAAGAATCTAACCCAGGTACAATCCGTGGTGACTATGCAACAACTGTTTCTCACAACATCATTCACGGTTCTGATTCACTTGCTTCTGCTGAGCGTGAAATCGGCTTATTCTTCGGTGAAGATTTAGTTTAATTCGCAAAGTTTAATTTGCAAATAGATTAAGCAATCTCAATTTAATTTGAGATTGCTTTTTTTGTGCTCTAAATGGAGTGAAGGATAGTTTTGTTAAAGTAACAGGTAGAACCCAAGAATTAAAAGTATATCTACTAAAACAGTTGAATAGAATTTTCTAGATACATATAGAATTGTTAAATACTTCTTAGTCATGTAAAATAATAGATATAATATTCTGATAATTAAGGTTTTTAACTTCTTTCAGCAGAAGTCTACCACCTATATAGGCGGTCAGATAAATGCGGTTTTAAGTCACTTTTCAGCGGGTGTCCAAACATCTGTAGCTGTCGCTACGCTTTCGGTACAAAAAACATCCGCTGAAAGAAGTTAAAGCCTCCGGCGGATGTCACGGAATCGGAAAGGAGTTCACATAGGATGTTAGCCTAAGACCATCGCATCCATGCGATAACGGCTAACTGACCTGCGTCGGTAAAAACGCCACGTCCTGTGGCATTACCGAAATGACCGACATCGTGTCGGCCCTCACGCAGGCCTAAGCACAAAGCCGATTCCGGACGCAATTATGCCAAGGCATAATTGATATAGCTTATTATCAAGAATATATTTCATAACATCTAAATACATTGGGTGATAGGAAATGAGAGAGATGACAGTACAAAGGGGATTTTTTTATGAGAGAAGTAGTGATTGTATCAGCTGTTCGTACAGCGGTTGGCAGGAGTAAAGGGGCATTAAGCAATGTTCGAGCAGATGACTTAGCGGCAGATGTTCTGCAAGAAGTAGTGCAACGAGCAGGTATCAATAAGGGTCAGGTGGAGGATGTAATTTTTGGCTGTGTAACGCAAACTGCTGAACAGGGAGCAAATATAGCTCGTACAGCATTATTAATGGCAGGCTTTCCGGAAAGTGTCCCAGGTGTGACAATCGATCGTCAATGCGGCTCAAGTCAGCAAGCTGTACATTTCGCAGCACAGGCTATTTTAGCGGGGGATATGGACATTGTTATTGCTGGTGGGGTTGAAAGCATGACGAGGGTGTCAATGGGTTCTAACATGAAGGGTGCCTATGCAGGTAAACGATTACAAGACAACCATACGATTATACATCAAGGGTTATCAGCCGAGAAAATAGCGGAAAAATGGAACTTATCAAAAGAACAGCTAAATAACTATGCTTACAATAGTCATAGACGAGCTTTAGCTGCAATTGAGGCAGGCCATTTTAAAAAGGAAATACTGCCTGTCCAAGTTACGCAAGAAGACGGCGCAGTTACAACGTTTTCTGTTGATGAGGGGCCTCGGGCAGAAACGACAGTTGATAAATTAAATGGGCTTAAAACTGTATTCCAGGAAGATGGTGTGATTACAGCCGGTAATGCAAGTCAAATGAGTGATGGTGCCTCAGCGGTAGTTATAATGTCTTTAAAAAAAGCACAGGAGCTTGGCATCCAACCGCTTGCTAAAATTGTTACAAGAGTTGTTGTTGGCTCAGATCCGACGTTAATGCTAACTGGTCCAATTGAAGCAACTAGACAAGCACTAGAACGTTCAGGTCTTACGATAGAGGAAATTGATACGTATGAAGTGAATGAGGCTTTTGCGCCAGTACCACTTGTTTGGTTACATGAAATTGGAGCGGATCCAAATAAACTAAATCCAGACGGGGGAGCAATTGCCTTAGGGCATCCATTAGGAGCGTCAGGTACAAAGCTGTTAACAACGATGCTATACAGAATGGAACGAGAAAATTTACGTTATGGCTTACTTGCAATTTGTGAAGGTATGGGAATGGCGAATGCCACTATTATTGAGAAAATGTAAAAGGGGTTGTGTTTGATGAATGAAGTAATAGCAGTTGTAACAGGGGGAGCATCTGGTTTAGGAGAGGCGACTGTTCGTAAAATTGTTGCAGAGGGTGGCAAAGCAGTAATTTTTGATCTTAATGACGAGCGAGGACATGCACTAGTAGAGGAGTTAGGGGAGAATGTCCAATATGCACGTGTAAATGTCACAAAAGAAGCTGATGTAGCGGCAGGTCTTGAGCAAGCAGTAGCGAGATTTGGGTCCATTAATGTCACAGTGAATTGTGCTGGAATTGCTGATGCAAGTAAAGTACTTTCAAAGCGTGGTGTACATGCCCTTGATTTATTCGAAAAAGTGATTTCAGTAAATTTAATTGGTACTTTCAATGTTATTCGCCTAGCAGCTGAGCAGATGCAACATAATGAACCAAACGAGGATGGTCAACGTGGCGTTATTATTAATACTGCATCTGTGGCAGCATTTGATGGACAAATAGGACAAGCGGCATATAGCGCGTCAAAAGGTGGTGTGGCAGCGATGACCTTGCCGATTGCCAGGGAGCTTGCAGAAATTGGGGTACGTGTTATGACGATTGCTCCAGGATTAGTAGAGACACCAATGTTTGCATCGTTACCAGAACCAGCAAGAACAGCACTTGCCCAAATGACACCGTTCCCTAAACGACTTGGGAAGCCATCGGAATACGCGCTACTAGTCGAAAGTATTATCAAAAATGGTTTATTAAATGGTGAAGTAATTCGCTTGGACGGCGCGATTCGTATGCAGCCAAAATAGGGGAAACTTGAAGGTGCTCGACTCCTGCAAAATAAGCTAGAAAGATTGAGTGAAGGCTAATATCACCTTTTTTGTGATTGCGCCTTCGTGAAGCTCTGAAGTGAAAAGGGGCTTGTCTGCGGATAAAAAGCTGAATAAGTTAGCTTGTTTCGTATGTACTTATTGGTAGTAGCAGTAAGCCTTGGACGATTCAAAAATTTTATGAACAAAGGGGAGCGTTATTATGCATATGATGGATACACCTTTATTATTAACTAGTTTTTTGGATCGAGCAGAACGATTTTTTCATGCGAAAAAAATATATTCGCGGACAAGCCCTACAACAATTCACGAATTTACCTATAAAGAATATGTAAAAAGAACTCGTAAACTAGCTGATGCTCTTACAAAGTTGGGAATGGAGCGAGGTATGAAGGTAGGTACCTTTGCTTGGAATCACCACCGTCATTTAGAAGCATATTTTGCAGTACCATGCGCGGGAGCTGTCTTGCATATGATTAATATTCGATTAGCACCTGAGCATATTGCTTACGTTATTAATCATGCAGAAGATGAAATATTACTAATTGATGATAACTTAGTTCCGCTTATTGCACCGATTGTCTCACAGCTTAAAACGGTAAAGCATTTTATCGTAATGGGAGATGCTGTCGAGCTAGAAAACATCCCATTACCGAATGCTCTATCTTATGAGGCATTACTCGAAGAAGCGAATGAGAATTTTAGATTCCCAGATGATTTAGATGAAAATACACCTGCTGGCATGTGCTACACAAGTGCCACTACAGGAATGCCAAAGGGTGTGGTGTATACTCATCGAAGTATTGTCCTCCATACGATGGCAGCAGGACTCTCCGATAGTATTGCGATAGGCGAGGCTGATGTTTTACTACCTGTCGTACCAATGTTTCATGCGAATGCGTGGGGATTTCCGTTTGCTGGTGTATTATTTGGTGCTACCCAGGTGCTACCAGGGCCAATGTTTACACCACAACTATTACTTGATTTAATTGAAACATATAAGGTCACGTTGACTGCAGGAGTACCGACAATTTGGCTTGGGGTATTACAGGAGCAACGCAAAAATCCTCGTGATTTGTCTTCGATACGATTAATTATATGTGGTGGTTCAGCATCTCCACTCGGTCTAACTCGTGGCTTTGAGGAGGAGCTTAAAATTCCTTACATGACGGGCTACGGTATGACCGAAACATCGCCGCTTGTTAGCATATCGTCGTATTTAACACATATGCAAGATTATACGATGGATGAAAAAATGGACGTTCGTATTACACAGGGAATAACAGTGCCGCTCATTGAAACACGCGTAGTCAATGAAAACGGTGAAGTCCCTTGGGATGGCAAAACAATGGGCGAATTGACAATTAGGGGCCCGTGGATTGCTGCCGAGTATTATAATGATGAACGAACAACGGAAGCCTTTAAAGATGGCTGGCTCTACACTGGTGATATTGCTGTAGTGACAGTAGATGGTTATATTAAAATTTCAGATCGTACAAAAGATTTAATAAAAAGTGGTGGAGAATGGATTTCCTCGGTAGACCTTGAAAATGCTTTAATGTCACATCCTAAAGTGTTTGAGGCTGCTGTTATAGCCATTCCCCACGAAAAATGGCTTGAACGACCTCTAGCATGTGTTGTACCAAAGCCTGAATTTAAAGATGCTATTACGAAATCCGAGCTACTAGAAGATTTACGATCGCAATTCCATAAAACATGGATTCCTGATGACGTTGTATTTTTAAATGAGATACCGAAAACTTCTGTAGGAAAATTCATGAAGGTAAAATTACGAGAAGATTTAAAGGGTTATCGAGTAGAAGTTTAAAGGACTAAAAATCTTGAAGGTGGTGTCAAACTACCTTCATTTTTTATGTGAAAGGCTGGATCAATGCAATACTGGATCAATACAATAACGTGAGATTGATCTCCGTTCTGACTGGACGTAGTAGTATTGGCCAAAAGGATGTTTTGTCTCGAAGGAGTTATCATAGGACGACGTGATGCAATTTACTAAATGGCTACGTCGTAACAAATATCAAAATGAATATTTTTGCTAAATTAATGAAAGAATGAAAAGAAAAATGAAACTATTTTTTCCATTTTGCCGTATAATCATTATTAATGAAAGGAAGTGGACGTATTGTCAATTCCAATGGTTGCAATTCTCGGAGGCGTACTAATCGCACTAGTAGGGATACTTACTGATGCAAACACAAGAACGCAAAAGATTAAATTAAAGTCTATCGAAAAGGAATTGGAGCTAGAGAAGCTGAGATTAGAAACGTATACGATGGAAACAGAAAAATTACGTCTAGAATTAGAGCAATCCAAAGTGTTATTATTAGAGGAAAAACAAAATTCAACCAAGTAACTTGGATTACATGTGAAAGACTATTTCAGGAATGGCATTTTTCCGCTATAATGGAAATACGACGCTAGAGGGGAAGAAGACCGCATGTCTGATTATGAACAATTTATAGAAGGTATAAAGCGCAAAACAGGAATAGATTTAGCGCTATATAAAGAAGCGCAAATGAAAAGACGATTAACATCTCTATATGAGAAAAAGGGATATCGTAATTTTGTGGACTTTCTAAAGGCACTTGAACAAGATCGTGATTTAATGAATGAGTTTTTAGATCGCATGACGATCAATGTTTCCGAATTTTATCGCAATGGGAAGCGCTGGGAAGTGTTGCAGAAGAAAATATTTCCGAAATTACTGCAATCTAATAAGCGTTTAAAAATTTGGAGTGCTGCTTGTTCAACGGGTGAAGAACCCTATTCTTTAGTCATGGTATTATCTCAATTACTGCCATTATCTCAAATTCAAATCATTGCTACTGATCTAGATGAGAATGTCATTCAAAAGGCGAAATTAGGTGTTTATCCAGAGCGCTCATTAGCAGAAGTGCCGAGTGATATTAAAGCCAAGTATTTTGAGCAAGAAGGTTCCTTTTATAGGGTCAAGGATGAGATTAAACGTTGTGTGACGTTTAAGAAGCATAATTTACTTAATGATCATTACGATTCTAATCATGATTTAATTGTTTGCCGCAATGTGATGATTTATTTTACGGAAGAAGCGAAAGATCAGATTTATACTAATTTTAGTAAAGCATTGCGTAAAGATGGGGTTTTATTTGTTGGATCAACAGAGCAAATCTTTAATCCATCTCGTTATGAGTTTGAAGTCGAGGATACGTTCTTCTATAAACGAAAATAGTTAATAATATGAGAAAAGCATTTGTACAATAGATAATATGAATGTCATGTACATATTTTCAAAGCTTTAGACATAGATGAATCGTACGCTTTTCGCTTGATGTAAGCAAAAAGCGTATTTTTTATTAGCTATCTCGAATCTCGAATCTCGGGCAGTAAGGCTCCAACCTCAGACTTTAATGAAAGCTTAGGTAGGGGATAACTGATTGTTGAAGACTAACAATTAGTGGATATGCAGAAAATTTTTTCGGGCGAATCGTTCAGAATATTCTAATTTAACGAGCTGGACAGTTTCTGGAACAATCCGAAATTTGCGAACAATTAAAACGAGTCTTAAAAGACATTTGCAAAAGGACTGTTTTTTTAGAGAATATATGTTATAGTGAAAAATACATACTTTAGCGAGTTGAAGGGAGAAAGTGTTTATGCGTTACTTAACAGCGGGAGAGTCACATGGACCCCAATTAACAACAATTATTGAGGGCCTACCGTCGCTCTTACCAATTACAGCAGAAAAAATTAACCATGATTTAAAACGTCGTCAAGGAGGGCATGGACGCGGCCGCCGTATGCAAATCGAAACAGATACAGTGGAAATAGTCGCTGGTGTTCGTCACGGACAAACACTTGGTTCTCCCGTAGCGCTCGTAGTCACAAATGATGACTGGAAGCACTGGACAAAAATTATGGGAGCAGAACCGTTAGCAGAAGATGTGAATCCTGACGATATCAAACGTCAAATTTCACGCCCTCGTCCAGGGCATGCAGATTTAGTAGGCGGCATGAAATACGGACACCGTGATTTACGCAATGTGTTAGAGCGTTCCTCTGCGCGTGAGACAACTGTTCGTGTAGCAGTAGGTTCGGTTGCCAAAGCGCTATTAAATGAATTAGGCATTTCTATAGTGGCACATGTAACAGAAATCGTTGGTATTAAGGCAGACACTTCCGTAATCGAAGGAAAATCTGCAGATGAAATTCGTGCCATTGTTGAAGCAGATCCTTGCTATTGCGTTGACCCAGAGGCTTCGGCAAAAATGGTGGAGGCAATTGATGAAGCGAAAAAAGCTGGTGACTCAATTGGTGGTGTTGTAGAAGTCATTGTTGAAGGAATGCCAGCTGGTGTAGGTTCATACGTTCATTATGACCGTAAGCTAGATGCTAAATTAGCAGCTGCCATGTTATCTATCAATGCATTTAAAGGTGTTGAATTTGGAATTGGCTTTGAAATGGCACGCCGTAAAGGCTCTGAAGTACATGATGAAATCATTTGGTCAGAGGAAGAAGGCTATACACGTGCAACAAATCGACTTGGTGGTTTAGAAGGTGGAATGTCTACTGGAATGCCAATTGTCGTACGTGGTGTAATGAAACCAATTCCTACATTATATAAACCGTTGCAAAGTGTTGATATTGAAACGAAAGAACCATTTAAAGCAAGTGTAGAGCGCTCGGATAGCTGTGCAGTACCAGCTGCGTCAGTTGTTGCTGAGCACGTTATTGCCTGGGAAATAGCGAATGCAATATTGGAACAATTCCATAGTGATCAATTACCTCAACTAAAAGCTCAAATCGACGAACACCGTCGTTATACAAAGGGGTTCTAATATGCGAGTACCAGTAGCGACGAAATCCCATCAATATGAAGTTGTCCTTGGTCATAAATTTTTAGCAGAAGCAGTAAAAGCATTTGATGATAAGCTTCAAAAAGCGGATAAGCTCATTGTCTTTACGGATGCTAATGTGTGGGCAGCGCAAGGAGATTATTTCAAGGCTCATTTCCCTTATCATTTTGAGGTTTTTATCTTACCAGGTGGTGAGGCATGTAAAACATTTGAACAATACAATGCAGCGCAAACATTTTTACTTGAACAAAAATGCTCGCGTAAATCATTTATTTTTGCATTTGGTGGGGGAGCTGTAGGTGATTTAACAGGTTTTGTTGCAGCCACTTATATGCGTGGGGTGCCGTTTATTCAAATCCCAACTACGATTTTGGCACATGACTCAGCTGTAGGCGGTAAAACAGCTATTAACCATCCACTAGGTAAGAATATGATTGGTGCATTTTATCAACCTGAGGGAGTTATTTACGATACTGTTTTTATCGAAAGCTTACCTGAGCGCGAGGTACGTTCAGGAACAGCAGAAGTGATCAAGCACGCGATGATTTCTAATGCATCGTGGTTAGAGGAATTAATGGCTGCAGAGACAGTTATTCATTTCACCACTGAAGAATTAGCGAAGCAGCTAAGAAAAGGTATTGAAGTGAAGGCCCAAATCGTAGCAGAAGACGAAACCGAGCAATCCGTTCGGAAATTTTTAAACTTAGGTCATACTTATGGGCATGCCATTGAAGCGGCCGCTGGTTATGGAAAAGTAGCGCATGGCGAGGCTGTCATGATTGGACTCGTATATTGTTTATTATTAAGTGAACGATACGGTGAATTAGATCGTACTTTCACTACAGCATTTTTGCAGTTTGCAGTGAAGAATGATTTTCCATTTGAAGCTGTAAAAGAATATTCTTTTGAACAGTTAACAGAGTATTTAATGAAAGATAAAAAAGCGGAGTATGGTATTTTACAATTTGTGTTACTGGATAAAATTGGTAAACCATTCGTGCAACCAATTGATTTAGCGGAGTGCAGAGAAGTAGATGCCGAATTCCGACAGCTATTAGCGGAGGTGCTTGTATGATTCGTGGACTTAGAGGAGCAATTACAATTGAATCTGACAAGCCAGAGCTTGTATGGGAAGAGACAGCAAGATTAGTGCGTGAAGTAGTAGCAGCCAATAATGTGGAAATAGATGATATTGCTTCTATACTAATATCCACAACACCTGATATTACGTCAGCATTTCCAGCACGTGCTGTACGGTTAATGGACGGGTGGCAATATGTACCTGTCATGTGTACGCATGAAATGGACGTGCCAAACGCATTGCCACTTTGTATTCGTGTGTTAATCCATGCAAATGTGGAAGTAGCACAAAAGGATGTAAAACACTTGTATCTCAATGATGCAGTGAAATTAAGACCAGATTTAGCCCAAGCTAAATAAAAAGAGGAGATGTTTGAGATGAAATGGAAACAACAATTGGACGGTATGCAAGCATATAAGCCTGGTAAACCAATTGAAGAAGTACAACGTGAATATGGCTTACAAGAAGTCGTAAAATTAGCATCTAATGAAAACCCATTTGGGTGCTCACCTAAGGTAACTGCTTATTTACAAAATAATTCAGTAAATCATGCGATCTATCCAGACGGCTATGCGCAAAATTTACGTACAGCTGTTGCGAATCATCTAGGTGTCAAAGAAACACAGCTTCTTTTTGGTAACGGCTCCGACGATATCATTGCAATTATTACGCGTGCATTGTTGTATCCAGGTGTAAACACAGTGATGGCAGACCCATCCTTCTCCCAATACTGGCACAATGCTGAAATAGAAGGCGCAGAGGTACGCAAAGTTCCTTGTATCGAAGGTGCACATGATCTTGATGCAATGGCAGCAGCAATTGATGGTAATACATCGATCGTTTGGGTTTGTAGTCCAAATAATCCAACTGGTGTGGTGATACCTGATGTTGAATTGCGTGCATTTTTAGCTAAAGTTCCAAGTGATGTACTCGTAGTGTTAGATGAAGCATATATCGAATACGTAACGCATCCTGGTCACAAAGATACTCTACCTTTAATAGAAGAGTTTCCAAATGTACTATTAATGCGTACATTCTCAAAAGCATATGGTCTTGCTTCTTTCCGAGTTGGTTATGCAATTGGGCAACCAGAAGTAATTGCAAAGCTTGATCCAGTAAGAGCGCCATTTAATAATACAATTTTAAGTCAAGCAGTTGCGACAATCGCTTTGAGTGATCAAGAATATATCAATGCTTGCCGTGAAGCAAATGAAAAAGGTAAAAAACAATATATTGAATTCTGTGAGAAACATAATTTGAAATACTTCCCTTCTGATACGAACTTTATTTTCTTTAATACGAATGCTGATAGTGATGTTGTCTTCAATGAGCTAATGAAACGAGGCTATATAATCCGTAGTGGAAATGCGTTAGGATTACCTGGGTTTATCCGCGTGACAATCGGAACAGAGGCTCAAAATACGGCATTGTTAGGCCACCTTGAAAACGTCCTAAAAGAGCTAGGAGTTTTTGCATGACACGCAACGTGCTCGTTATTGGGCTAGGCTTAATAGGAGGCTCGATTGCCTTGGCATTGCAAAAGGCACCAGAAACAAAAATTATTGGCTATGATATGGATGCGAAAACTCGTGACCATGCGATAACATTAAATATTGTTCATGATATTGTGACAGATCCAAAAGAAGTGGTGGCCGACGTGGATGTAATCATTTTTGGAACTCCCGTCAACGCAACGCTTGAATGGATGGAACAATTAAAAACATGGCCGTTAAAAAATAAAGTAATCGTAACAGATACAGGAAGTACAAAAAAGAAGATTATGCAAAAGGCTGGGGAACTACGTGAGTTAGGCATTACCTTTATTGGAGGACATCCAATGGCAGGCTCACATAAAAGCGGTGTTTTAGCTGCTAAGGCTCACCTTTTTGAAAATGCGTATTATATGCTAACACCGCTCGCCGGTGAAGAAATTGTCAATATGGCACAGCTTGAAAGTTTATTAAAATTTACACATGCAAAGGTTGTTAGTGTATCTGCTCGTGAGCATGATCATATGACAGCTGTAGTTAGTCATTTTCCGCATGTCGTTGCTGCTTCTCTTGTGCATCAATTGGGCGGAGAAAACGGGGAATATCCAATGACACGTTCACTTGCTGCAGGTGGCTTCCGTGATGTAACGCGTATTGCCTCGTCCAATCCGATTTTATGGCGAGATATTACATTACAAAATCGAGAAGAGCTTATTGCACAGCTAGAAGGCTGGGAAAAGGAAATGAGTCGTGTAAAGGAGCTGCTTTTCAATGGTAGCTCGGATGACATAGAAACATACTTTGCAGTTGCTAAAGAGCTAAGAGATGAATTACCGATTAGTGCAGGAGCAATGTTCACATCATTTGACTTATATGTTGATGTTCCTGACTATCCGGGGGTTATTTCTGAGGTAACAGGCTTACTTGCAAACGAAGCGATTAGTATTACAAATTTACGTATCGTCGAGTCACGAGAAGATGTTTTCGGGATTCTTGTTATTAGCTTACAAAGTGAAAGTGACCGTGAACGTGCAGCAGCGTGTATACAAAAGCGCGCTAATTATGAAACATATATTTCATAGGATCCTAGGAAATGCCTATTTAAAAGAAAGCGTCGAAATTACGGCGCTTTCTATCTTCATATTGGAGGGAAGAAAACGATGAGTGAAAAAGTATTACAATATGATAAACCTTCCTTACAAGGAACTTTAACGATTCCTGGCGATAAATCTATCTCTCACCGTTCCGTTATGTTTGGAGCTATTGCAACGGGAAAAACAACAGTTGACGGCTTTTTATTAGGTGAGGATTGTTTAAGTACAATTGATTGCTTCCGTAAGCTCGGTGTGAAAATTGACGTAGAAGGAACAAATGTATCCATCGACAGCCCAGGTATAGAGGGGTGGCAAGAGCCTACAGAGGTACTATACACAGGAAATTCTGGTACAACGACACGCTTAATGCTAGGTATTTTAGCTGGATCTACTGTACATTCAGTAATGACAGGGGATGCGTCCATTGGAAAGCGACCGATGCGCCGTGTTATTGATCCGTTACGTCAAATGGGCGCACACATTACTGGAAGGGCAGATGGACAATATACGCCATTAGCCATTCAAGGTACAGCATTACAAGCTATTGATTACCACATGCCTGTTGCAAGTGCGCAGGTGAAGTCAGCTGTTTTACTTGCTGGTTTACGCGCTGAAGGTACTACAATTGTGCGAGAAATTGAAGTATCTCGAGATCATACTGAGAGAATGCTACGTCAATTTGGTGCACAGGTTGATGAGGTGGATGGTGTTATTTCGTTAAAAGGAGGACAAACTTTAACAGGGACACATGTGTCTGTGCCAGGTGATATTTCATCTGCGGCCTTTTTCTTAGTAGCAGGGGCCATCTGTGAGGGGAGTAAAATAACGCTAGAAAATGTCGGAATTAATCCAACACGAGATGGTATCATCGAAGTGCTTCATAATATGGGAGCATCTATAACACTTATACCGGATGAAGATAGCCAATCAGAGCCGACAGCAACAGTTACAATTGAAACGTCAACATTAAAAGGCACTACCATTGAGGGAGATATTATTCCTCGTCTTATCGATGAAATCCCGATCCTTGCTTTATTAGCAACGCAGGCAAACGGTAAAACTATTATTAAGGATGCCGAGGAGTTAAAAGTGAAGGAAACAGACCGGATAACGGCTGTTGTGGATGAATTGAAAAAACTAGGTGCTAATATTGAAGCTACTGAGGATGGCATGATTATTGAAGGACCAACTCCATTACGTGGTGCTAGCCTTAAAACCTATGGTGATCATCGTATAGGGATGATGGGTGCTGTTGCAGCACTAATAACAGATGGGGCTGTAACTTTAGATGACGCAAAATGTATTGCGGTTTCTTATCCATCGTTTTTCGAGCATATAGAGGAAGTAATATAAATCTATGCTTGACTCTCCAAGTCTTTTGGGGAGTTTTTTCTTGTTTCGAGAGAAAATGTTTTGTAGCATAAAGGTATTAATGAAAGAATAGGTGAATGACTGTGAACAATGCGATGACTGAAATGATGCAAGCACTTGAACAAGGGGACTTAGCATTAATTGAACAGCTACTTGAAACATTTTTAACGAAAGAGCTACCTGAGGACATTTATGCGCTAGCTGAAGTTTTTATGCAGTATGGATATATGAAGGAAGCTGACCGTGTACTGGAGCATTTACAATTTTTATTCCCAGAAGAAGCACAGTTGAAAATTGATCGTGCAAACGTCTTAATGGAACTTGGCGATGAAGATGAAGCGTTAGATTTTTTATTAGAAGTAGAGGAGACAGCTCCAGAATATCCTCAAGCATTATTAGTATTAGCGGATTATTATCAAATGCAAGGATTGTTTGAAGTAGCAGAAATGCGCATCAATGAGGCACTATCTATATTACCTGATGAGCCATTACTACAATTTGCTAAAGCGGAGCTTTTATTTGAAACGGGTCGCTTCTTAGAGGCTGCGAGACTATATGAAGAATTGTATGAACAACAAGTTGAATTTGCTGGGGTAAGTCTTACAGAACGACTTGCTGAGGTGTATCGTGCAGGAGCTGCCTATGAAACGGCCTTAGATTACTATTTAAAAGCTCTGGAAGCTGAAGTAAAGCCAGATGTTTTATTTGGTGCAGCGTATTCAGCCTTTCAATCACAAAAATATGAAATGGCCATTAAACAATTAGAGGAATTAAAAGAATTAGACCCTGATTATTTTTCTGCCTATTTATTACTTGCTGAAAGCTATGCCATGACGGAGGACAATAAAAAAGCATACGCTGCCATTCTGGAAGGATTAAAGCGTGACGAATACGATAAGTCCTTATTTTTATTCGCCGGTAAAATGGCTTTAAAAACTGGTTTGCCAGCTGAGGGTGAGCAGCATCTACGTGAAGCCATTGCCTTAGATCCTGAATACATGGAGGCAGTATTAACATTAATCTCCGTGTTGGCACAGCAAGAGCGTCATGAGGATGTAATAGAATTATTTGAAACGTTGCAAAAAAATGATTTTGAATGGAGCACCTTATACCCATTTGCTGCGGTTGCATATGAAAATTTAGAATTGTACGACCGTGCATACGAATTTTACCGTTTGGCATATAATGATTTTAAGGAAGACGCAGTATTTTTAGAAAAGTATGTTTATTTCTTGTTAGAGGAAGGAAAACGTTCAGAAGCTAAAGAAGTGCTCGGTCAATTAATAACTATTCAGCCGGGTGAACTGGAGTGGCAAGAGAAGTTAGAAACCTTAGAATTTGAGTAAAGGAGGGAGTGGGTATGACTGCTTCTGTATCAGTTGTCGATAAAAAAGCATTTGTTAGATGGTTTTTAAAAAATTATCAATTGAAACGTCGTGAGTGTGTATGGATTTTGAATTACTTATTAAGTAACGATGAGTTATTAAAACGAATTCGATTTGTTGAAGAAGCTCACTATTGCCCTAGAGCAATGGTAATGTCAACGGTCGATTCAACAGGAGTGCCGTTTCGTTTTTACAAAGGCAATGTAATGACAGCAGATGCTGAGAAATCCTTCCATGATTTACGTTTACATGAGCATGAAGATATGTATATACAATTGAATTTTCCAAATGTACCACCAAGTGCACAATACTTAGCAGTTCTTGAAGAAAACCCTTATATGCCAGAAGCACTGATTGTTAGTGAAAAAGATCGCTTACTGGCTGAAGAGCTGCTTTCCAACAGCTTACTCGTATTCCAAGAAGAAAAATTACTCGCGCAAATTGATGAAGCCCTGGATCAGGGAGATGAAGATCGCTTTTATGAATTGTCTAATTTGTTACAAGCTTTAAAGGAAACGGCTAATTTACGTTAGTTATAAGTAAAAATGGAATGTCCTTTATCTACCTCAATATGATAACATAACAAGTGAATGATTGTTTTCACTTTTTATTGGCTATCCTATTGAAGAGTGGAGAAGGGCATTTTTTTATCTTCATGCAGTGGGGTTTGGTACCCCCACTGCATGAAGATAAAGCCCCGGCGTGATTGTGCCCAAAATACGGACGCAATTACGCCAAGGCGAAATTGATTTATGCAACAAGAGGAGGTTTGTGAGATGTATTTTAATGCAAGTGATGTGACATTGTTTATGGCACAGAAGGAATTTATCGATACAGCAATTGTTCCACTCGTAACCGTCGATTTAACTCCTGAAAAAATGAAACAGAGTGGTACAGAAGTGGATTTTTTGTTATCGCTTACATCTTTTGTCGAACAACAGTTTAAAGGTCGTTTATTATTGATGCCACCGTTTACGTATAGTGCAACATTAAAAAACGAAGATATGCCGAAGCAATTAGAGGCACAATTACATAATGCTGGTTTTAAGCATGTGTTCTTCATTACTTGTGACCATTTTTGGACAAATATTGGAGATGAAGTAAATGTTATTTGGCTACCAGCGATTCCGTTAGAAAGCATGGATAAAGGCGTGAAAAACTCCATTCTCGAAGATCAATTGCGACAAGTGATTCCGATCTTTTCGACCAAATGGACACAGATTTAACAATTAGTTTCAATAATTGTTCACATTCTCCAGCTTTCCACAGAATGCTATATTGACCAAGCTATGGAGTTGATATATCATAGATATGTCCTAGTATTACTATTTGTAAATGAATGTCCGTTGGACTGACCTTTAAGTTAGAGGGGGGAAAAAAATGAGTAATAATCGAGTTTCACGTCGTCAATTCCTAAGCTATACACTAACTGGTGTAGGTGGCTTTATGGCGGCAGGTATGCTGATGCCAATGCTTCGTTTTGCAATAGACCCAGTGCTACAAAGTCATGCTGGTGGGAACTTTGTAAAAACAGAGCATAAAATCGCTGATATTACTGACAAACCTGTTAAAGTTGACTTAACATTTGAACAAGTTGATGCATGGTACAAATCAGACGTAACAAACGTAGCATGGGTTTTCAAACAAGGCGATCAAATCGTTGCATTATCTCCTGTTTGTAAGCATTTAGGATGTATGGTTGACTGGGGAACAGATTCAACACACCCAGATCAATTCTTCTGTGCTTGTCATGGTGGACGCTATGAGAAGAATGGTAATAACGTAGCAGGAACACCACCATTAGGTCCATTGGATGAATATGAAGTTAAAGAAGATGATGGTTATTTATCGCTTGGGCCAATTCATCCAAATACTCTAGTTAAGTAAGGGGGTACAAAACAGTGCTAAATAAAATTTATGATTGGGTCGATGAACGCTTAGATATTACACCTATTTGGCGTGATATTGCCGACCACGAAGTGCCAGAGCACGTGAACCCTGCACATCATTTTTCAGCATTCGTTTACTGTTTCGGTGGATTAACTTTCTTCATCACAGTAATTCAAATTCTATCAGGTATGTTCTTAACAATGTACTATGTACCAGACGTAGTGAATGCTTGGAAATCAGTTTATTATTTACAAAACGAAGTAGCATTTGGTGAAATCGTACGCGGTATGCACCACTGGGGAGCTTCATTAGTAATCGTTATGATGTTCTTACATACACTTCGTGTATTCTTTACAGGTTCTTATAAGAAACCTCGTGAATTAAACTGGATGGTTGGTGTAGGTATTTTTGGTGTTATGATGGGTCTTGGTTTTACAGGATACTTATTGCCTTGGGATATGAAAGCATTATTCGCTACAAAAGTAGGTATCCAAATTGCTGCATCTGTACCGTTTATCGGTGAATGGATTAAAATCTTATTAGCGGGTGACTCAACTATTCTTGGTGCTCAAACGTTAACACGATTCTTTGCGATTCATGTATTCTTCTTACCTGCAGTATTGTTTGCATTACTTGCAGCACACTTTATCATGATTCGTCGTCAAGGAATTTCAGGGCCGTTGTAATAGTTCTTGACGGTTCGATGATTTTTTAAAGGAGGGGACATAATGCATCGCGGAAAAGGAATGAAATTTGTTGGTGATTCTCGTATTAAAGCGAATCACAGAATGCCGAACGTTCCAAAGGATTATTCCGAATATCCAGGTAAGACGGAAGCTTTCTGGCCGAACTTCTTACTAAAAGAATGGATGGTTGGTGCTGTATTTTTAATTGCTTATTTAATATTAACAGTTGCACATCCATCACCACTTGAAGGACCAGCTGATCCGACAAGAGCGTACATTCCATTACCGGACTGGTACTTCTTATTCTTATATCAATTATTAAAATACACATATGCTTCAGGTCCATATAATGTTATTGGAACAGTTGTAATTCCAGGTCTTGCATTTGGAGCGCTATTATTAATGCCATTTTTAGATAAAAGTCCAGAACGTCGTCCATCTAAACGTCCGTTACCAACAGCGTTTATGTTATTGACTCTGGCATCTATGTTTTACTTAACATGGGAAGCAGTTGCTAACCATGACTGGGAAGCTCAAAAAGCAATGGGCGCAATTGAAACAGAAGTTCAAGTTACTATTGATGAATCACTACCAGGTTATAAAATTTGGACTGGTGAAACAAGTGACGCAGCTCAATCTTGTATCGGCTGTCATGCGGCTGACTTAAAAGGTGGCCCAGCTGCTCCAACATTACTTGGTAACACACTAACAGCTGACGAAATTGAAGATATTATCCATAACGGTCGAGGCAAAATGCCACCTGGTGTATTCAAGGGTACAGATGAAGAAGCGAAGCAAATAGCTGAATTTGTTGCGAGCTTAAAAGAAGATAAATAAGTATAGTTTAAAAGAGTCAGGAAACTGGCTCTTTTTTTCTTCTAGTATAATAATGTGACTGTTACAACTTCAAAAAAGTTCCCCAGAATGTATTTTAGTTCTATAATATTTATGAGGATACATTTTAGATATTCGAAAGTGGCAGGCCAGTCCCCGGAATTTATGTAGAACTAACCCTGTGCTATCCAAACATTTGATGTGGTCTATTTTGAAGTGTTAGAAAAAAGCTCATCAACAAAAGATAGGCATGACATTGGTTAAAATGTAAGCTATGTACATAAGTTGATTTCCTTTCCGACTGAACGCCCCCGGGAAAGCGCCTAGTCGGAAAGGAAATCAACCCCACGTTAAGGTTTTGGACAACAAAAATACTGCCAATATTCATTATCGATAGTATGTGGCTAATTAAAGATTAATTTATACATAATAACAAATAAAAAAGGCATCTTAGTAAAGACAGAAGATAAAGGAGTTTTAATTATGCAAATTACACGTGCAAACGTCTGGTTTCTCCTTACACATAAATCATTTTTAATACTATTACTTATTATCAATCTATTAGGAACTATTTACGGTTATTATTGGTATGGAGGGCAGCTTGCCATCACGAAGCCCATCTTTTATATTTTTGTGCCGGACAGCCCGACAGCCAGCCTATTCTTTTGCTTTGTATTGTTAGCATGGATTATGGGAAAAAAATGGCCGCTAATGGAAGTGCTAGCACTTATAACGCTGGTCAAATATGGAATCTGGGCCGATGTGATGAATATTTGGACGTTGGTTGAAACGGGATCTATTGGCTGGCAAGGCTGGATGCTTGTTGGCTCACATTTTGCTATGGCTGTTCAAGCAATTTTGTATCTCGGTAAATATGTTTTTTCATATTGGCATATTGCCGTGGCAGCTGTATGGACATTGCATAATGATGTAATTGATTATGTATTTGGCCAAATGCCGATGTACCGAGATTTAGCAGATTATACAAGTTATATTGGTTATTTTACTTTTTGGTTATCCATTACATGCATTTTTCTAGCCATCTTCTCAATTAGGTGGCGCAAATATTTGCCGAATTAGGTAATTGATTATAGAATTATAGTATTGAGATAGAAAGGGGTTAAAAAATTGTCAACAAGTATGTATATTGTTTATTTTGCAATCATAATGCTACTGCCGCTTTACGCACAGATGAAAGTAAAGGGCACGTATAATAAGTTTGCAAAAGAACGTACAATGAAGGGACAAACAGGTGCAGAGGTAGCGCGTGCGATTTTAGATGCAAACGGCTTATATGATGTACGAGTTGTTCCAACACAAGGTGTGTTGTCTGATCACTATAATCCGGCGACAAAAACAGTTGCTTTATCGGAAAGTAACTTTTATGAGGCGAGTATTGCTGGAGCTGCAGTTGCTGCCCATGAGGTTGGCCATGCCATCCAGCATAAAGAAGCTTATTCAATGCTGACATTACGTAGTAAGCTAGTGCCAGTTGCAAATATTTCATCAAATATGTCTTGGATATTTGTCATGATTGGTATTTTTGCAACGAATCCAAAATTTTTACTTTTAGGTATCGTATTGTTAGCAGCAGGTGTGGTTTTCCAATTAGTAACGTTACCAGTAGAGTTTGATGCATCCAAGCGTGCGTTAGTGCAAATGAATTCTCTAGGTATTATTACAAATGAAGAAGAGCGCCCAGCACGCAAAGTGTTAAGTGCTGCAGCATTAACATATGTTGCCGCGGCAGCAGTAGCTGTATTAGAATTATTACGTTTAGTATTAATCTTTACAAATATGCGAAGTGACGACTAATAAAAAACTTGTTGTAGTGGTAATTCACTATAGCAAGTTTTTTAATCCGTTACTTTACTATGTAAAAAAGCCTACCTCAACGAATGTTTTATTCGAAAGAGCAGGCAAATTGTTCGTTTTAATGGAGCGGTTGTTTTTGGTCGTCTAGCGTGAAGCCTTCTCCTGCAACATCACGTACTTCTATTATAGAAACGAAAGCGTGTGGATCCACCTCATGAACAATGGATTTTAAACGTACAACCTCATTGCGGCCGATGACACAATAAATAACTTCTTTTTGTTGCTTAGTAAAATGACCATGACCTTCAAGTATAGTAATACCGCGTTCCATTCGTAATGCGATCATCTCAGCAATGGCGCTAGATTTTTCAGATATAATAAGTGCTCCACGTGCTGCATATGCTCCTTCTTGAACAAAATCAATGACGCGCGCACCAACAAATACCGCAACAAGGGTATACATCATAGAGCGTGCATCTAAAAATGTTAGCCATGATAGGATAATGACAATTGCGTCAAAGATGAACATCGTTTTACCCATACTCCAACCAAAATATTTATGCCCAAGGCGAGCCAAAATATCTACACCGCCAGTTGTACCACCGAAGCGAAAGACGATACCGAGCCCTAGTCCAACAAAAACCCCTGCAAAAAGAGCAACAAGTAACAGATCGTCCTCTAAATGAATAGTAAATTGATACTTTTGGAAAACTTTAAGGAAAACTGAAACAGATAAAGTTCCAACAAGCGTATAAATAAATGATTTTTTCCCAAGTAAACGATACCCAATAATAAACATAGGAATGTTTAATAGTAAATTCATTAAAGCAGGGTCCCAGCCAAGTGTAAAATAAAGTATGAGTGTAATCCCACTTAGGCCACCTTCACCGAGTTGATTTTGCATGTTGAAGTGGACGAAGCCGAAGCTAAAAATCGCAGCTCCGAGCATTATTGCGATGATATTGCTGATTTTGATCTGTTTTAGCATATGACCTCCTGAAGTTCCAAACAAATGAAGTAGTGCTATCTATTATCTGACATTTTATTGTTTTTGACAACAATGGTGTAAATTTTATACGATGGTAAGTAGGAGTGTGATTTAGATGACTGAACAAGTGACAATGCAAGCTTTACAGCAGCGTGTAGATGATTATATAGGACAATTTAAAGAAGGCTATTTCCCGCCATTCGAGTTACTGGCACGTCTAACCGAGGAACTTGGTGAATTGTCTCGTGAAGTGCAAGACGTTTACGGGCAAAAGAAGAAAAAGAATACAGAGGAAGCAAACAGTATTGAAGAAGAATTAGGTGACTTTTTCTTTGTTTTAGTGTGCTTTGCAAATGCACAGGGCATTAAATTAGATGAAGCACTTTTACGCGTTATACATAAATTTGAAACAAGGGATAAAGATCGCTGGACTAGAAAGGATGGAGAATGATGTCAATTCGTGTAGCAATAGCAGGACCTAGAGGAAAAATGGGAGCTGAGGCTGTACATACGGTCATGAAGCATGACAAAATGGAATTAGTAGCTGTACTAGATTATAAGGAAGTTGGAAAAACATTAGGTGATTTGGAGATGTTTCCGGCAAGTTATACGGCTCCAATCTTTACAGATATGTCTGAACTTGTAGAGGCGACTGCACCTGACGTATTAGTAGATTTAACAAGCCCGCATGCAGTATACAAACATACTAAAGAGGCCTTGAATTTAAATGTACGACCTGTAATTGGTACAACAGGCTTTACAGATGAACAACTAGTGGAATTATCAGCAATGGCTAAAGAAAAAGAGCTAGGCTGTATTATTGCTCCAAACTTTGCTATAGGGGCAATCCTTATGATGAAATTTGCTAAGGAAGCGGCAAAATATTTACCTGATGTTGAAATTATTGAAATGCACCACGATCAAAAGCTGGATGCTCCATCAGGAACAGCTGTTAAAACGGCACAGTTGATTCAAGGAGTGCGAGCACAAAAGATGCAAGGACATCCAGAGGAAAAAGAAACTATTGAGGGTGCAAGAGGTGGAGAATTTGATGGCATGCGTATTCACTCTGTTCGTTTACCAGGTTTAGTGGCACACCAGCAAGTGTTATTTGGCGGAGATGGGCAGCTATTAACAATTCGTCATGATTCGTTAAACCGTAATTCTTTTATGTCTGGTGTAGCATTCTGCGTAGAAGAGGTCATGAAAATGGATCAACTTGTATATGGTTTAGAAAACATCATCTAAAGATTGGGATGGAAGCATTATGAAAATCGCATTAATTGCACATGATCGTAAAAAAGATAATTTAGTACAGTTTGCTATAGCTTACCGAAATATTTTAAATGAGCATACGTTGTTTGCTACAGGTACAACAGGACAGCGTGTTATGGAAGCTACAGGCTTAGAAGTAACACGTTTCCGTTCTGGACCACTCGGTGGCGATCAACAAATTGGCGCAATGATTGCCAATAATGATATGGACATGGTCATTTTTTTCCGTGATCCTTTAACAGCACAACCACATGAGCCAGATGTTTCTGCACTTATTCGTCTTTGTGATGTTTACCAAGTGCCACTGGCCACAAATATGGGAACTGCAGAAATATTACTAAAAGGCCTACAAGAAGGCTTTGTGGATTGGAGACTGATTCAAGAAAGACGAAATTAAAAAAAGACGTGATTTAGAAAGGATGATAATCGAATGAAAAAGCTAAAAATTGGCATTACCTGTTATCCAACTGTTGGAGGCTCTGGTGTTATTGCAACAGAATTAGGAAAAATGCTTGCAGAGAGAGGACACGAGATTCATTTCATCACCTCAAGCGTACCATTTCGATTGAATAAAATTTATCCAACCGTCTTTTTCCATGAAGTAGAAGTTAATAATTATTCAGTATTTCAATATTCGCCATATGATATAGCATTAGCGAGTAAAATGGCGGACGTGATTAAGGATGAAGAACTAGATGTGCTTCATGTGCATTATGCAATACCACATGCGGTCTGTGCTGTCTTAGCACGTGAAATGAGTGGTCGTGACATAGGGATTGTCACAACGTTACACGGTACAGATATTTCTGTGCTTGGGCAGGATTCCACTCTTTCACAGGCAATTAAGTATGGCATTGACAAATCTGATATTGTTACGACAGTGTCAGAGGCCTTAAAGCAACAAACCTATGAGCTTATTGATACAGTAAAGCCAATTAATACGATTTACAACTTTGTTGATGAACGTGAATACTTCCCGCGCAATTCAGGAACCCTGAAGGAACAATTTGGAATTCAAGAGGATGAAAAAGTGATTATTCACGTATCTAACTTCCGTAAAATTAAGAATCTTCCCCATATTATAGACGCTTTTATGAAGATTCGTGCCAACATGAAGGCAAAGCTGTTGCTAGTAGGAGATGGCCCAGAAAAGCATCGTGTAATGGATCAAGTAAAGGAAAGTTCTTATATGGAGGACGTTCTATTTTTAGGCAAACAAGAAAATTTGGCTGAATTATATGCGATCAGTGACCTTAAATTATTACTATCACAGCAGGAATCATTCGGGTTAGTCTTACTTGAAGCAATGGCTTGTGGTGTACCTTGTATTGGATCAGCTGTAGGCGGTATTCCAGAAGTCATTGAGCATGGTGTAGATGGCTATATAGTAGAATTAGGTGATACGGACGCAGTGGCAGAGTATGCAGTGAACCTATTGAAGGATGAAGAGAAATTACAACATTTCCGAGAAGCAGCTATCCGTGCTGTTGATGAAAAATTCCATTCATCTAAAATTGTAGAACAATATGAAAATTTGTATGAAAAGGTTGCTGAAAGAAATCATGCAAAACAATAAAGAATGGCAAGCAGCCTATTCAGTTATTGAACAACTAGAAAACGCAGGCTTTGAAGCAGTGATCGTTGGTGGTGCGGTACGAGATGCTATACTCGGTCGTACTGCCCACGATGTAGATGTTGCGACAAATGCGATGCCAGACGAAGTAAAGTTTGTCTTTAATCGCACGGTTGATATAGGGATTCAGCATGGGACGGTACTTGTTATCGACCCAGCTGGATCGGTGGAGGTAACGACATATCGTACAGATGGTGAATATACGGATCACCGTAGACCCGAGGAAGTGCAATTTGTACGTTCGTTAAAAGAAGATTTACAGCGCCGAGACTTTACGATGAATGCCATTGCGATGCGTCGTGATGGTTCTTTTGTTGATTTTTACGGAGGACGCCAAGATATTGAGGCTGGTGTAATTCGAGCTGTTGGTGATGCACAGAAACGTTTTTCGGAAGATGCATTACGAATGCTACGGGCCGTACGTTTTTCAGCTCAGCTCGGTTTTTTTATTGAATCAGAAACCATGAAAGCAATGCAGGACAAGGCCGATAATATTTCTTGGATTGCGAAAGAGCGTATAAAGGCGGAGCTCGATAAACTATGGGTAGGGAAAGATGTTTTTAACGGTATAAAAAAGCTTGAGGAAAGTAGCCTAGTGAATTATTTGAATGGTACTTTTCAAGCTGATGACTGGTCTGAATTTAACACGCAGGACAAGCTATTAGGCTGGGCATATTTTGCGGCTTTACAGGGTGATCATTGGCGAGAAGTGCTAGGTGACTATCGTTTATCGAATAAGGAGATGGCATTTGTAAAAGCTGTGTTAGAAGCTTTAAAAGCTTTAAAAAGTGGCTGGTCGAAAATGGATTACTTTGTATATGCTCAACAGGAACTGGAGGCAGCATGTTATTTTGCGGAGTTGAGACAGCTTGATGTTCAAATGCCACAACAAAGTATACTTGAAATACAGACAAAGCTTCCTGTTAGACATAAACAGGAGCTTATTGTAAAAGGTACAGATTTGTTAAAATGGTCCGGAAAAAAAGGTGGACCATGGGTAAAAGAAGCGTTGCAGGCAATGCTTGAAGCAGTGGTGAATGGCGAACTTCAAAATGACCGACAACAGATAAAGAATTGGATAGAACACGATTATTTCAAAAAAGAATAATCAACATCGATTTTTAAAAGAGGAGCCGTCTCAAAAAATGAATGAGACGGCTCCTTATTAATTTGGCTCCATTTTTGGTGCTATCATATTTTTGCTTATCACCAAAAGTTGCATTTGTTAAAATGCTTACCATGAGTATAAGTCGATTGTAGTGGAGGCTGGGCAGCTCCTTAGGGATTAGCGGCTTAGACGTCCCAGGAAAGCGCTTAGTCGGAACGGAAATCAACCACTTGTTATGACGGTGATTCCAAGAGAGTTAAAAATAATGAATAACTAGTAGCTAAAAGATATTTGATGATAGATTGTGGTCAATTGTCATAATTTACAGTATGATTAATACAATTGAATCAAAATTATGTAAGCATAAAAATATAGCAGAGTTTAATAAAGGATTGATAGCATGAGTATTTCTATGAAGGATGAAATTTTAAAAAGAATATTAGCTGCTAATGGTGAAGCGGTTTCGGGTCAGGAACTAGCAGATTCCCTTGGAGTATCACGTACAGCTATATGGAAACATATGCAATCGTTACAGGAGGAAGGCTATACATTTGAAACGGTAAAGAAAAAGGGCTATGTACTGACTGGTGTGCCAAATAGCTTAAGTCCAACACAAATTGAACTATTTTTAAATACGGAGCGTTTTGGACGTGAAATTCATTATTTTGATGTTGTAGATTCAACACAAACAATCGCACATAAGCTTGCACAGGAAGGCGCTCCGCATGGCACGATTATAATCGGGGAGGAGCAAACTGCTGGTCGTGGTCGTATGGCGCGTCCATGGGAATCTGCAAATGGTACAGGTATTTGGATGACCGTTATTGTGAGACCGGATGTTACGCCTCAGCAAGCTTCATCGTATACGCTTGTCGTAGCAGTTGCGGTTACGATGGCTATTAAAACATTATATAAACAAATTGAACCAGCCATTAAATGGCCAAATGATTTGCTCATTAACGGTAAAAAGTGTACCGGTATATTAACAGAAATGCAGGCTGAGGCAGACCGTGTACAAGCACTACTGGTAGGTATAGGTATTAATGCAAACCAAGTCGAATCAGATTTCTCCCCAGAAATTGCTGATATTGCGACATCTTTACGTTTAGAAGCGGGTGAGGAAATTAATCGTGCAGCCCTCGTTGCATCTATTCTTCAATATTTAGAACAATTCACGGATTTATACGTGAAGGAGGGCTTTGCTAGCATTAAAAAGCTATGGGAACAAATGTCATGTACTATTGGACAACGTATTGAAGTAACGACTTTACGCGGGCGCTTTGAAGGCATTGCCAGTGGAATAACGGACGAAGGTGTACTACAGCTAACAGAGGATGATGGCACTGTCCGAACAATTTATTCTGGAGATATAAAAATTTTGTAGAGCATAGAGTACTAGCATACTCGTGAGTACTTGCTTATCTGTTTTTAATTAAACAAGAACGTATATTTTCAATCAGAGAATATACGTTCTTTTATATATTTGATGATTTAATTTTTAGCTAGACATTCTTTTATTTAATATGAACAAGTATGTAATTAGAATTAAATTAACAACTAAGACAATAATACTACCTTCAATTTTATAGATGCCACCTGATAGTAATGGATTTCCTTGAAACGTACTGTTTAAGAGATTTGGATAATCACTTGCCAAAGAAACACCGCCAAATATAATCGCTCCAATTGTATTCCAAGTGAAATGAACAATTATAGGTGCTACAATTGTGCCTGTGTATTCTAATAGTAATGTTACAAGTATACTCATTGAAATAACATTGAGCACTGGGATAATACCTGCTTCAAATGCTCCACCGTGCATCGCAGAAAATAAAAGAGTAGTTAAAAAGGTTGCCACAATTACATTATATTTATGCTTCCATAATTGATATAGATAACCTCTCATCAACAATTCTTGCATTACAACATTCAATAATGATGCCAAAATCCAAATCCATATGTAATCAATATTGTTTTGGCCATGTATATTTAATGTCTTTGTAAGTAAAAGGACAGCTACCACGCTACCCAACCATAAGATACCCATTACAACACCTATTAGAGAATTTTTAAAGAATCTTGAAGCTATGGGGATCTTAATTTTACCCTTTTCTATTACTGAAACAAAAATAATAGATAATAAAACTACTAAAGCAAGTGGTACGAATTCCCACCATAATCGTAATACTGCCTGATTATTTGTTTGTATATCAGGCGTAAAAGAAATTAAAATTGCCCATCCAATAAAAAAGATAACTGTTTTTAAAATTGTACTTATTAACTTTTTCATTAATGATTCCTCTCCCATTTCTGTATATGAGTTTATATTTTTCGCAAAATGTCAATTTTATGAGAGGTCGTTATTTCATGAAAATCTCCTTTAGACAAAGTACATCCAAAGGAGTTAAACGGTGCAACTTTTTATAAACAGTATTAATTTACTTAAAATGGTACAATTTTCATAAACGGTACGACTTTATTTCAAAGCCCCATTTGTAACCCCATCAATATCATTCCATACATAAATAAGCTCTTCTACTATTTTTCCACCAATTTTAATTTCTACGTTATTGACATATTGTGCACCATAATATTCATAGAAATCACGTGTTTTATTTTCTGCTAATACTTCAACAAATACTTTTTCGTATCCTTTTTGTTTAAAATAGGCGAATACTTCTTTGAGTAGTTGCTTCCCGATTCCCATTCCTTGATATTCTTCTAAAAGATAGATAGATGTTAAATCAGTTGCATTGGGTACTGAATTAGTTTTTCGTGTGCCACCAGTTGCAAAGCCAATTATTTTACCTTGTTCATTTTCCGCCACCAGTACATAATTCGTAGCATCTGAAATATTCCTCTTCCATAACTCTGTTCGCTGCTCGTAAGATAAGTTATTCAAAAAATCATCTGGAAGAATGCCTTTATAAGTCGTTCGCCAACTGTCAACATGTACTTTTCCGATACCTTGAGCATCTTTAATGTTTGCTTTTCTAATTTTCATAATGATCACCTCATAAATCGAATTTTATCTCCAAGATGACGGCGTAACTGACCTGATTCACCTCGGTTATTGCCTTCACTTACAAGAATCGATTGCTCTGATGAAAATTTCTAATCATTATCATTTATCTGCTCTTGGAGCGAAAGAGAAGCGGCTCATCGTACGCCCCAGGAAGCTTTGCTCTGTGCGAAAGCGAAGCGTCAGCGACAAAGCGCCTAGCCGGAACAGAAATCAACTCCTCGTTTTGCCAAAGCCCTTTACTTCAACATTAATTGTAAGTCACCGAAAGAAAGTGTTACTTTTAGCTGGTTATCACCTTTATATAATTGTGACACTTTGTCGTTTTGATCTTTCTTATCAACTGTAAGATCCCCGAAGTCAGTTTCTAATTCATAGCCAAGTTCACTTTTTTTATTTTGTAAATGAAGTGTAGTATCTCCGAAGTCAGATGTAATAGTGGATTGACCATTTAATGTTCCATCTATGTTAATATCACCATGTTCACTTTCAGCAACGAAGCCATTACTTGAAAATTGTTGTAGCTTCATATCACCAAATGATTGTGTAATTTCTGTTTTATCACCAGTAGTGTCTTTCAATAGTATGTCTCCGAAATCTTCAATAAGATTTAACTCTTGATAATTCAGACCACGAATGGTTATATCTCCAAAATTACTATCAAGGACAACGGTTTTCAATTTTACATCTGAAGGAACATAGATTTTGATGGAAGGAGTACTGAAGCTGAAAAATCCGAATTCGAAACCATTCTTCTTCTTACTCTTTGTTTCAACAGTTAATGTCTTATCTTTAATACTGTACGTCACATCATCATCTTTGATAACATTTGTTTCTAGTGCATAACGATCACTAGTAATAATTTCAACATCTCCATAGTGATTAATAATATTGAGATTAGTGAAATCATCTAGTTTATAGGAATTGTTTACTAGTTTATTGTTCTCAGGTAATTGGATACCTTCATCATTTATCACAAAACTCCATTTCCCACCGGAGAAAAAACCAACTAAAGCTAACAGTACGCCTAAAGCGATCATAGTAATGGCAATATGGGTATGTCGGGACGTCATTAGTATCCCTCCTTCCGCTTCTTCGTTATTTTATGGAATAGTTTTCCTAATGCTTCAACACAAACAACAACGATTGTTTTGATCAAACGAGCAACGATTGGGAAAAGTAGGATGCCCAAACCTGTTACGATAAAGCCAACACCCATAAAGAGTAATGCTGTTGGCCAGTCCTGAGTTAAAATGAAGAAGCCTGAAATAAGTGCAGCGATTCCACCGAAAAAGATACCAAGTACAGTTGCGATAATTGCGATGATAACGCTGAATATAACTGCGCCAAATGAAAAAATAAGTGCTATAGCAACTACAAGTAGCGGTAAAGAAAGTGGGGCAGATATTATTGCTAGAATGATAAGCCAAATCGCAGACATATTCTTCTTAGTCGAAGTCGAATTTGAAGTTGCTTCTATATCCTTTAATGCATAGTCCGCCATTATTTGTGATGCAACATGAGAAGGGGAGCCTAGTTGTTGAATGACCCGCTGTTCGTTTTCCTCTCCTGCTTCATCGAAATATTCCTCATAATAGGCAAGCGCAGCATCAATCTCATGCGCTGGAAGACGTTGTAATTTCCCCCGTAGCTTTTTCAAATAGCTTGCTCTATTCATCATATTTCCCTCCTATAAGTACACAATCAACCATTTCTTTATACTGTTGCCATTCTTTTAATAGTTCCAGTAATCGGATTCGACCTTGATCAGTAATTTGGTAATAGCGTCTATTTCTGCCTTGGTAGGGCTGATCGTAGGTTGTTAAGCAATTTGCTTTTAGTAAACGACGTAATACTGGGTACAGCGTAGATTCTGATATATCCATCACGGATTGTATTTGCTGTGTTAATGAGTAACCATAAGCATCCTCTTTATCGACGATGGCGAGTACACAAGCGTCAAGTAAAGCTGAGCCAAGTTGAAATGTCATCTTCTCTCACCTCACAATGTATTACCTATACAAGATTTTATATTATACGTCGTATAGTATGGTGGAAGTATATTACATATCACATTGAATTGTCAAACTTTATTAAAAAAGTTCAAACGGAAATTAAAAATGATAGTAGTGTCATTTTTAAATTGACAATAAAAGGTATATGAATTACGATAAAATGACAATGGTGTCATTTTAAATGTTTGGAGGTAAAGATAATGCCAAAGGTAAGCCATGAATATGTACAGGAAAAGAAAAACAGCATTTTAGAAGCAGCCATAGCAGTATGTAAAGTGAAGCCGCTCTATGACATTACGATGAGGGATATTATTAAAGCGTCAGGAGTAAGTCAAGGTGGGATTTATCGTTATTATTCAGACTTGGATGAAATACTTGTTGATGTTATTAATCAAGTAAATGCTAACGCAGACTATAAACATATTATCGATGGAATTACGGGTGCGAGTAACTCTCCCTCAAAAACAATCATTAAATTATTTAGTTTTCTTGGAGAGTACATGAAGGAAAACGTATCAACAGTTGGCAAAATTCAATTTGAGCTTACGATTTTATTTGCTAACAATCCAGAAAGAGAAAAGAAAATTTTATCGAACATTGTGGAAAATGAAAGTGGGCAATATTTGATGCAACAAATTTTTCATTCAATCCATAAGGGTATTTCTTCAGGATGTTTTCAGCTTGAGATATCGATAGAGGATTTATCTACTTTTATGATGACATCCATTGGTGGCATTGTGAGAGACGTTGTCTTGCAAAAATGTTACGGAATGTTCTCAAATGATCAAGTGCAGTTTGATGAGATTCGATTGATGAATACACTTTGCAAATCCGTATTATTACTATTGGGTACGAAAGAAGGAGAGGATTAAAGTTGGGAGTAGAGATAAGAAGATTTCTATTTTATACCTTTGCTACGTCTTGGATAATATGGGGCAGTTTAGCTTTGTTAACACAGCTAAATTTACTGGAGTTTGGCAATGCAATATCAATGATATTATTTATTCTCGGCGGCATTACTCCTGCAATTTGTGAGATTTGGTTGAAAAAGAAATATTCGACTAAAGAAGAGTTCAAATCATTTATCCATAATGTGAAAAATCCTAAGCTTCCTGTTTCATGGTACCTATTTGCAATCGGATTCGCATTTGCGGCGTGTTTTTTACCAACTCTATGGGGTGGAGCGACTATGGAGAATCCAATGTATCTGGCGTTACTTGAATTGCCAATCATGATTATTGGTGGAGGACTAGAAGAAATTGGCTGGCGTGGTTTTTTACAGCCTACATTACAAAAAAGATGGTCTCCTTTCACAAGTACAATTATTGTGGGCGTTATTTGGGGAGTCTGGCATTTGCCATTATGGTTTGTCATTGGATCAAACCAAATGAACATGAACTTCCTATGGTTTTCTCTAACAGCTTTAGCACTATCCTTTTTATTGACAATCATTTACCTCTCCACTAAAAGTATTTTTCTCTGTATTATTTTCCACGCTTTAATTAATTCATTTTGGGATGTCGTCTTTGTACCAGTTACAAATGTAACATCTGGTTTATTCACATTTTTATTTGCCCTATTTCTATTTACAGTGTATGAAGTTTATCGAAAATCAAACTTTCAGAAACGAATGGTTTGAATTTAGTAATATTTATTGATCATAATTATTAGAAAATAATATTTGAAGATTACTAGGGGAATCTGTTATAGTATTTGCGAAGGGCAGTATCCTTTTGTGAACGGCACCTTCAAAAACGTAAGAACTATTTACAATAAATATCTGCCTTGATCTTTTAATGACAGGGACGGAAGAAAACAAGCGTTCAAAAATATAACTTGATTCATTGGAATGGGCAATTCTCTCAAAGAGATTTGTTTCCGTATCCCTTTATTAAGTTATGGCCTCTACACAACAACGAGAGGTGATTTTTGATGACGAACGAAACACTACCCTTCTGTCCATTTTAGGAACAGAGGGGTTTTTCTGTTTTCTTTCCTTAAAAAAGGAGGACTACATGATGAAAACAACTTCAGATTTTTTAAAGATGAAGGCAGCAGGTGAGAAAATCGTTATGCTTACTGCATATGATTATCCTGCTGCAAAATTTGCCGAGGAAGCAGGCGTCGACATGATTCTAGTGGGAGATTCACTAGGTATGGTCGTACTAGGCTATGATTCTACAATGCCAGTAACAGTAGCCGATATGGTTCACCACGCAAAAGCAGTGCGCCGAGGGGCAAAGGATACGTTTGTTGTTGTGGATATGCCATTTGGTTCATACCACGGTGATGTACATGAGACGTTGAAAACGGCAGTATCCATGATGCAAGAAACAGGAGCAGATGCACTAAAGTTAGAGGGTGCAGACGATGTTCTACCAGCAATTCGTAAATTAACGTCAGCTGGTATTCCGGTGGTAGCTCATTTAGGTTTACTACCTCAATCAGCAGGAGTGCTTGGTGGTTACAAAGTTCAGGGGAAAACAGCTGAACAGGCAACGAAACTCATTGAAGATGCAAAAAAATGTCAAGAGGCTGGAGCATGTGCAGTCGTCTTAGAATGTATTCCGCATCAGCTAACAGAGATGGTATCTGCTAATCTTATTATTCCAACGATCGGTATTGGAGCTGGTGTTGAGGCTGATGGGCAAGTGTTGGTTTATCATGACACGTTAAGCTACGGTTCACATCATGTACCAAAATTTGTGGAACAGTTTGCTAATATGGGTCAAGAAGCAAGCAGTGGAATTGCTAGTTACGTAGAAGCGGTAAAGACAGGTACATTCCCTGCGCCGAAGCATTCCTTCACAATGAAAGAGGAAGCATTGGATCAGCTATATGGGGGCGTAAAGTAATGAAAGTCATCACTACAATCCAAGCATTAGCCGTAGAAATTCAAGCAGCTAAGCAAGCTCAAAAAACAATTGGACTCGTTCCAACAATGGGTTATTTACATGAGGGTCATTTAACACTAGCGAAAACAGCTCATGCCGAAAATGATTTAGTCGTTATGAGTATCTTTGTTAACCCAACACAATTTGGGCCAGCCGAAGACTTTGAAAGCTATCCACGTGATTTGCCACGGGATACTGCTTTAGCAGAGTCTGTCGGTGTAGATATTATTTTCGCACCGAGCGTTGAAGAAATGTATCCGCATGATGGTGGTATTCGTATTCATGCGGGTGAACAGGCAACCATTCTTTGTGGGGCGAGCCGTCCAGGACATTTTGATGGCGTTTTACAGGTCGTATCAAAATTATTTCACCTAGCACAGCCGACACGAGCTTATTTTGGACAAAAAGATGCGCAGCAGGTTGCTATTATTGCTACGATGGTACGCGATTTTAATTTCCCTTTGGAAATGCGAGTAGTACCTATTGTGCGGGAGGATGACGGTTTAGCGAAATCCTCTCGTAATGTTTATTTAAGTGAAGTGGATCGTCTTGAGGCACCGGCAATTAATGAAGCGCTCCAGCTTGCTCGTGATAGTTTTTTAGCGAATGGTGATGTTGCGAATGCGCTTGCTAAAGCAAAGGAACACATTGCAGCACGTACACACGGCCACATCGACTATATTGAACTATTAGCGTATCCAGATTTAATACCTGCAACTGCTGAGACGGAGCAAGTGCTTTTAGCTGTAGCCGTTTATATTGGTAAAACTCGTTTAATTGATAATTGTATCTTTAATGTGAAAGAAGGATTGTAATATGTTACGAATGATGATGAACAGTAAAATCCACCGTGCTACAGTGACACAAGCAGATTTAAACTATGTTGGATCTATTACGATTGATGAGGATATTTTAGATGCAGTAGGGATGCTTCCAAACGAAAAAGTGCATATCGTTAATAACAACAATGGCGCACGCTTTGAAACATATATTATTGCAGGGGAACGTGGATCAGGCGTTATTTGTGTGAACGGTGCAGCAGCACGCCTAGTACAACGTGGAGATATTGTGATTATAATTTCTTATGTGTACGTAGATAACGAAGAGGCAAAAGATCATAAGCCAACAGTAGCTATTATGGGCGAAGGCAATACAATTAAAGAAATGATTACCTATGAGCCAGAAGCAACGGTGATGTAATAGAGAGGAAGCGTGTACAAGTTGTACATGCTTCTTTTTTGTGTCCAAACTAAAAGGCGAAGGGATGCCGTAGAGCCAAATATGTGATAAAATTCATCTATCTAATGTGAACTGTGAGTTGAGATGTATGATGGAAAGTCAAAAGTATGCAATTGTTGATTTAGAGACGACTGGTCATTCACCAGCAAATGGGGACCGAATGATTCAAATAGCAATTGTTATTATGAAAGATTGGAAAATTGAGCAGACCTTTACGAAGTTTATTTATCCAGGTAAAGCTATCCCAACGTTCATTCAGGATTTAACGCATATTACGGATGAGGATGTAAAGGATGCCTTGCCGTTTGAGGCACATGCCGACTACATATATGAACTGCTTGCTGATTGTGTATTTGTCGCGCATAATGCGGATTTTGACTTATCCTTTTTACAAGCAGAGTTTAAGCGTGCAGGTTTACCAAAATGGCAGGGTAAAAAGATGGATACAGTTGAGCTTGCCAAAATATTGTTCCCAATGTCACTGAGCTTTAAGCTAGGTGATTTAGCGGCAGATTTAAATATAGAGCTAACAAATGCACACCGGGCAGATGACGATGCACGAGCAACTGCTGAACTCTTTAAACATTGCTGGAAGGAGCTACTCTGTCTCCCTCAGCTAACTCTTGAACAAATGCATAAACGTTCATTCAGATTGAAATCAAATTTATCCCAACTTTTCTTTGAAGCTCTTCAAATTAAAAGACAGCATGTAACGGCTAATGAGAATGTCTCCTACTATCGCAATTTGGCTATTTGTGATGGACGAAAAAAGCATCCAAATAATGCGGGAATTGTATCATATCCACAAACAGCAGCTGACAAAACATCATTAATGACAAAGGTGATGCCAAATTTTGAGCAACGACCGGCACAATTCGAAATGATGGATACTATTTGGCAGGCGCTCAATGACAAAAGGGAATGCGTTATAGAGGCTTCAACAGGCATTGGTAAAACAGCGGGCTACCTACTTCCCGCGATTTTATATGCTCGAGCAGTCGATAAAAAAATTGCGATTAGCACATATACGTCACACTTGCAGGAGCAGCTTGTTGAAGAAGAGCTACCGAAGATTGAAAAAATCCTTGGCACTAAAGTAAATATTGCTGTTCTTAAAGGCATGCAGCATTATATTGACGTTGCACGCTTTGAGCAATGTATGGCTTATGCTGATGAAACTTATGATGATACATTTACGATTTTGCAGATTCTCGTTTGGCTGACTAAAACAGAAACAGGTGTGTTAAGTGAGCTCAATGTTTCTGGTGGTGGACAACTATTTTTAGAGAAAATCCGCAAAATGCCTGATGAAAAACCTTCGAAGGGCTTTGATTTCTATGAACAAGCGTTAAAAAATAGTGAATTTGCGGATTGTATTGTAACTAATCATTCCATGGTACTCAGTGATTTAGTCCGTCAAACACCGATCTTTACACAAATTGACGGTTGGATCATTGACGAAGCACATCAATTTATACAATCTGCCATGCAGCAGGACGAAGTAGTCTTCTCCTATACGCAGTGGAAGTATATTTTCGGTCAAGTAGGAACGATGGAGGAAACTGCTTTGTTCCAGCAATTTAGTCAGGCAGCTAAGAAAAAACAACGCGTTTCTATGCAAAGCTTGCAACGACTAGACGCACAATTTATACGCCTGCAACGGACATTCGATGAAACTATTCAGCGAGCCGTGCAAAAAATGCAGCAACAAATAAAAGGGAAACAAGCTAGTAGTAAATGCACTTTATTTTTTGAGGATGTATCGCTCGCAAAAGAACCGCTTTTGCAAGTAAGTAAGCTCACACAGCAGTGGCTTGATCTTGCGACAGAAGTAGGACAGGCTTTTGAAAATAATATTGAGCAATTAGATAAAAATGAGCTCTATATATTATCAGAATGGCATTATTGGATCCGTGAATTAAAAGTAAAAATCGCTGAATGGGAGGAAATTTTCCTATCGTCACAGGATGATAATTCAGTGTGGTTAGAATTTGATTTACGGAGTGTTCCAGGGAGCTTGCAAGTCTTTAAAAAGCCTGTTAATGTCACGCCGATCATTGAAAAAGTACTTGCACCACTTCGTAAGCAGGCAAGCATAGTATGGACTTCTGGTACTTTGACTGTACCAGGCAATGAGCGCTTTGTGACGCGTCAACTCGGTATTTCCGATAGTGTGAAAGTAATAAAGCTACAAGCGCCACCATCCTATTATGCAGGAGCGAAGGCATTTATTGTCACAGATATGCCCGATATTCAACATGTATCACAGGATGAATATATTGAAGCGGTCGCCCAAGCCATTACACGTACAGTGCGGATGACAGAAGGACGTTGTTTTGTCCTATTTACCGCTCAGGACATGCTACGAAAAACAGTGGAGCTTATTCAAGATAGTGAACTCCTTGATGACTATATGCTCTTTGCACAAGGTGTAACGGGTGGTAGTCGTATGCGAATCCTGAAATCATTCCAAAAATTTAGCCATGCCGTTCTTTTTGGTACAAACAGCTTCTGGGAAGGTGTAGATGTTCCGGGTGACGCACTTGCGTCGGTTATCGTTGTACGTCTGCCGTTCTCCTCACCAGAAGAGCCTGTATTTAAGGCGCGCGCAAAGCATATTACAGCACAAGGTCGCAACTCCTTCAATGAGCTATCACTACCAGAAGCCATCATGCGTTTTAAACAAGGCTTTGGTCGTTTAATCCGTTCATCAAAGGATAAAGGAGCCTTTATCGTTTTAGACCGCCGCATTTCAACAAAGTCGTATGGTAAGGAATTTATCAAGGCGTTACCACCGATTGATGTTAAGAAATTGCAGCTACCTGAGTTGTTAAAGGAACTTAATAATTGGCAGAAATAGTAGGAACCTCTTTACTGGTCAAAACCTTAAAAAGCGTGAGAAATCAATGTCTAAAGTTGATTTCTCACGCTTTTCTGATGTGGAATTTTAGTAGCTTGTCCATTGAAATTACTTAGGTAGTGAGTCTTTGATCGATTAATACAATCATTAGATTCACTTTCTTTAGCAAAAATCTAGCTCAATTTAGATAAAGGGTGTAATGCTAAAAACAATACTATGACTAAAAAGATTAATTTTTTATTTACAATTCCCCTTAATCCTAAATTTAATTTTTAAAAATTCGTACCAGGGAATACCAATAAAGAATAGTGAAAATAGAATAAGAAAAAGAAAATCATCTGTTTGGACACCATCTGCAAAAAGGATTAGTGATACGGCTAAAAATGCTAAAATTCTAATGATTATTAGTTTTTTCATAAAATACTCCCCTTTCTTTTTGTAGAATAATGAAAATGATTTTTTTAGAAAAAATTGATATTGAAATCATTTGTAGACTATTCACATCTATTATAAAAAATATTAATCTTTAGTTAACTATTTTTGGTTTGGAAACTAAATAAGTTAGCGTTAAGTACTATTTCAGATATATAGTTCATCACAATTTTGGTGGCTTCTTCCGAGTCATAGCTTTTTCTGTTATTTAAAATATTTGTAAACATCCCTTGCCAAATTAAAATGGTTAATTCATTGATTGAATCAACATTTTCCTCATTTAGGTACCCTTCTCTTAACGCAATCTCTAACATGGAACGACCCCGTTTTGTCATATTATGTTCAAATAGGATAGATGTTAAATCTTCTGGAATGTTAATTAAATCATTTGGATAGATTTGATAATAATGTTGTAGTAATTTTTCTGGAGTTTCCCCTAAGTCCATAATAAAAACAGCATGAAAAATTTGTGGTTTTTGAAAGGAATGTTGGCAAAAGCATTCCCAAGCCAATAAATATTTTTCAATTGGATCCTTACCTTTTTGAATGTAAATAGCGACTTCATCGGTGTAACTTTTCAAAAATTTCATGGAAGCAAAAAAGATGAGATGAGAGATTTCCGAAAAATAGTTATAAATTGTTGCGCTATTATAGCCTGCTTTATCTGCAACTTTTCTGATTGTCACATTTTCCAGCCCTTCATCTTCGATAATTTCCGCTGTTGCGTCCACAAAGTATTTCCACATACGGCTCAATTGTATTTCTTTCTTTTTCACAATACTCTCTCTCCTAATAAGAATCATTTAATACTTGTTATATTTTTTTCCATAATTGCTAAATTTAATCTTGATTATATCATAACTAGAGTCATCTCGATGTTGTATGTGAATGATACAAAACTCTGAATATTCAGAGTTGTCATTCTAATTATTCGGTGATATACTGGGCGTAATTATTTAGTAATCATGATTATTAAATAATCATAATATATTTAGTGATTGTGATTATAGTTTTTTAGAGTGTGATTACACCTGTTTTATTCCAAATCAAACGGTCTATTATCTAAAAGGAGGATTCAGATAATGCACAAAAAAATCATTACACAATTTCCGTATACATACCAAACCATTGAAAATACGTGGATTGTGTTAACAGACGGCACAAAACTTTCAAGTCGTATTTGGCTACCAGAAGTTGAGGGAAATCAGAAAGTACCGGCAATATTGGAGTATATTCCTTATCGCAAAACAGATGGAACAAGAGCAAGGGACGAACCAATGCATGGTTACTTTGCTGGACAAGGCTATGCGGTGGTTCGGGTAGATATGAGAGGCTCAGGGGAGTCAGATGGCTTATTAAAAGATGAATATTTAAAGCAAGAGCAAGATGATGCTATTGAAGTACTTGAGTGGATTGCAAGCCAAAGTTGGTGTAATGGGAGTATTGGAATGATGGGCAAATCGTGGGGAGGATTTAATTCTCTTCAAGTGGCAGCGAGAAGACCCAAAGTGTTAAAAGCAATTATTACTGTAGGCTTTACAGATGATCGCTATAACAATGATATTCACTATAAAGGTGGTTGTCTCTTAAACGATAATTTCTGGTGGGGAGCTATTATGTTAGCATATCAGCTTAGACCTCTTGATCCTCATATTGTCGGGGACAGCTGGCGTGAAAAATGGTTGGAACGATTAGAAAATATGCCATTATGGATGGCACAATGGATGGAGCATCAAACAAGAGACGAATATTGGAAACATGGATCAGTTTGTGAAAATTATGATGAAATTGAGGTTCCTGTTCTTGCGATTGACGGTTGGGAAGATGCGTATTCGAACACGGTATTAAGTTTGATGAAAGGGCTCTCTGTTCCTAGAAAAGGGATTATTGGACCTTGGGCGCATGTTTATCCGCATGACGGTATTCCTGGACCAGCAATGGGCTTTTTACAAGAGGCAGTGAAATGGTGGGATTATTGGTTAAAAGGAATTGACAATGATGTTATGGATGGCCCGATGGTAAACGTATGGGTAGAAGAAAGCATGCCGCCCTCTGCAAGTAAAACAACAAGTAAAGGATATTGGGTTGGGCTTGAATCATGGCCAACAACGGAAGTTAAGACAAAGGTATATAAATTAGCGTATGGTAAATTAATTGAAGGAATGAATGTTAGAGAAGAGCAAGTATTGTTGAAAACACCATTAAATCATGGTCTTTTATCTGGTGAGTGGATGGGGGCTGGCGTAATCGGAGAAAGTCCTACAGATCAACGTTTAGATGATGGTATGGCTATGATATTTGAAAGTGAAGTTTTAGAGAAACCATTAGAAATCGTTGGTTATCCAAGATTTGAAGTAGATTTAATGAGCGACAAATCAAAGGCGATGCTTTTTGCTCAACTATCAGATGTTGCCCCGGATGGAGCTGTTACCCGCGTTTCCTATGGCGTGATGAATTTAACACATTTAAATGGACATGATCGTGTAGATTTATTAATGCCTGGTGAAAA
The DNA here is from genome assembly GCF_047737915.1 of Lysinibacillus sp. NPDC056185. Classification (NCBI taxonomy): domain Bacteria; kingdom Bacillati; phylum Bacillota; class Bacilli; order Caryophanales; family Bacillaceae; genus Lysinibacillus; species Lysinibacillus sp. NPDC056185. The sequence continues at coordinate 370,193 of NZ_JBLLLQ010000001.1, read as the reverse complement.
AGTAAAAGCGTTTGTTGATTTAGATTGTTGCGGGCACAAGTTTAAAGAAGGGCATCGTATCCGTTTATCACTTGGCACAACGTTTTGGCCAATGTTTTGGCCGATGCCAGAGGATGCGACACTTACATTGAATCTAGAAACGGCTTCGTTCTCATTGCCAATCTTTCATGGTAATCAAATTAGTGGGCCAAATATGAGTCCGGAAAGTGCTCCATTAACACCGATCACAATTCTTCAAGAAGGGAAAGTTGCGCGTTCTATTTCGTATGATATTTTAAGTGATACGTGGACATGTATAACAGATGGTGTTGGCGGTGTATTTGGAGAAGGCATCTATCGCTTTGATGAGATTGATGTGACAGTTGAACACAATTTGAAGAGAGAGTTAACATTAAGTAATTCTAATCCACTTTCTGCCGAATATACGATTTATCAAAAAATGAAAATAGGTCGTGACGGTTGGTGGATTGACGCTAATATTACGATTACTAAAACATCGGATCAAGAAAACTTCAGAATTGTCGGGGAGATGGATATAAAAGAAAACGATAAATTCGCCTTTCATAAGAAGTGGGATCAAAAAATTGAACGTTTTGGATTGTAAATAACATGTAAGGGGAAAAACAAATGGAAGCTAAATTAAAGAAGAACACAGCAACGTTAGTTATACTGGCTGTTTCAGGTGCCTTAATTTACGCATTGCCCTATTTTAGAAACTATTACTATGATGTTTTTCTAGAAGCATTTCAATTAACCAACACGCAAATGGGGACACTTGGAAGTGCCTATGGAGTTTGTTGTTTGATTTCTTATGTATTCGGTGGATATTGTGCAGATCGTTGGAAAACGAAATATTTATTAACAATTTCCTTGTTTGCTACGGGATTATTAGGTTTCACTTTATTATTGTATCCTCCTTATCCGGTGTTACTACTAATTCATGCGGCTTGGGGAATAACGTCTATTATGACGTTCTGGGGAGCATTAGTAAAAGCTATACGCTCGCTAGGTTCAGAAAACGAACAGGGAAAAGCATTTGGATTTTTTGAAGGGGGAAGGGGCATAACCAATATCGTTCAATCTGCTGTGATTTTAGGGATTTTTGCTTTTTTTGCAAAGCGAATGAGTGATAAAATGGCTTTATCAGCCGTTATTGGAGTTTATTCGGTAATTTGTCTTCTTTTAGGGATAATGATTATGTTACTCTACAAAGATTCAAGTAACGAAAATACTCAAGCCAATGAAAATGATAAAAAGTTTAATTGGACGGTACTTTGGATAATTCTTAAAATGCCAACGACTTGGTTAGCAACGATACTTATCTTTACATCCTATGCGATGATCATTAGCTACTATTATATTACGCCTTATGCAACAGCTGCTTTTGGTGCTTCTACGTTAATCGCTGCTGCTTTAGGCTACTTTTCTCAATATTGCCGGCCAATTGGAAGCTTCGGTGCAGGGATTATTGGGGATCGGATAGGCGTTTCGAACATGGTATTAATAGGATATTTTATATTAACTATTGGATTAGTTGGTCTTATTATTCTACCTGGAAAAGCTTCTTTAATTCTAATGTTGCTAGTTTTCATTGCGATTATTTATACGTCAATGTATGCACTACAAGCATTACACTTCGCAATATTAGTGGAAGGAGATTATCCTGTAGAAACAACAGGAACGATTTCGATGCCACTTATGATTATTGGTTATAGTGGAGAAATTTTCATGCCACTTATTGCAGGAGCTTGTTTGGATTACTGGGATGGAACGACGGGGTATAAAGTATTCTTTACCATTCTATTGGCCTTAGCGATTATAGGATTAATTACTGTTGTAATTTGGCAAAGAGTAACTCGAGAAAAACGAAAAGAAATTGCCATGCAAAGAACAATGGCCAAGTTACAAGAAACATAGAAGATTAATAGAACAGCGATCAACAGATTGCTGTTCTATTTTTTTCTGAAAAATATGACCTTATTGCAATGGTTTATGCCATACCCTGTAAGTAAATCTGGGAAGGATTAAGCAGAAAATATGGACAATTTTATTTGCAATTAAATGTAGAATTTATGAGGAGTCTCAACCACTGAATATCAAGTTACATGGTTTTACGGACCTTTCTTCTTAAAGCCGTGTAGTAACTTTGGCATCAAAAAATTCAACACAGTTTCTGCCTCGTTCCTTTGCCTGATATAATGCTTTATCACATCTTGATAATAATGTATTTCGTGTATCACCGTCTACGTAGCTAGTAACACCGAAGCTACTAGTTTTACGCTGCACAACAGGGAATCGATGATTTTCTAATTGTTGACGAAGCTTTTCAGAAAGCTTTACAGCATCATCTAGTGTAGTTTGAGGACAAATAACTAAAAACTCCTCGCCACCCCATCTTCCAATTGTATCTTGTTTTCGAATCGTATTTTGCAAGATCTCTGCTACGCTCATTAAAACTAAGTCACCTACTTGATGGCCAAACTCATCATTTACTTCTTTAAAATAATCAATATCTAGTAGAATAATAGAGAATGGAACCTCATGATGTTGAACATGTTGAAATGCTTCTTCTAACACATCATCTAACTTTACACGATTTGGAATTTTAGTCAGGCGATCTGTATTTGCTAATTTTTCAAGCTCATTTTTTGTTCTTTCTAACTCTTGTGTTCGTTCCTTTACTTTATGTTCGAGCGTTTCATTTAGCGTTTGTTGCATTTCTTGATGCTCTTTTTTAATAATATTGATTTTATCGCCTAATGCTAACGACAAAAATATAGATTCAAAAATAGCACCAACGGCAGGAACTTCCTCAAATATAACTGGATGGAATGGAATTAAACTTAAAAAGGCCAATGCTTGTACAATAATGGAACCAAGCAGAACAGTCCAACCTACCATATAAAATCGAGCCATTTTCTGACCTTTTAACAACACAAATATTCCTGATAACCAAAGAAAAATAAAGACAACTACAGCAAAAATAATTGTAAAATTATTTGTAATCGAAACATCAGGGACAATGAATGAAGCAATTAATGAAAGTATAGTGATCCATAATAGTAGATTTCCGATTTTGTGGAATCGAGGTAAATATTTTTTCAGTTCAAGAAATTCTTTGCAAAATAAAAGCATAAACAAAAGTAGAAAATTTCCACTTATCGCGGGAGATTTTATTAAATACCATTTAGGCAAATATTGACTTGCTAATTCAATATCTAAAGAATTCAATGTAGCTTGATAGAGGATAAAACTAAACATATACAAAACATAGTAAAAGTAAGCCTTTTCTTTTAGCGAAAAAAATAAAAATAAATTGTAAATTAATAATGCTGATAAGAACCCATAAAAAATTCCTGTTAAATATTTATAGTCAATAATCTTATTGACAAAGCTATCCGTTGTGAAAAGATAAGAAATTGAATTTAATGGTAATTCGCCATCTAATTTTATATAAATTTCTTTGACGGATGAGTCTTGGATTTGAAATAAATTAGAGCGATAATGAATTTTTTGATCGTCAATATTTGAAATGCCTCTCTTTTGAACCCTATAGGATCCATCTTCTTTCACTATAAACATTTCAATGCTATCAAGCTTGTCTGTTACCTCTAACCAGTATGACTCCTGTTTATCCGTTAATAGTTTATCGGCATCTAATCGTAGCCAAATCGTATCATTCGTATGCCAAAAGAATAAATAATTCTCTTTACTGTCGACAAAGGAATTATCATATGTACCACTTAATAAATCTTCTATTGTAATTTTTTTTGACGGGTCACGAAAAATATCATAATGCTTTCCCAATATAATAGGTTCCGATAGTTCCGCGGCATGACATGGCAAGCTGAATTGTGTAAAAGTAAATATAAGTACGATAAAAAAATAAAATACCGGGTTAGCTTTAATAATTTTATTTTTCAACATTTATTCTTTCTCCTATCCTAATCCCTAACCTTTAGTTACTAGTAAGGATGCTAATTAAAGGTAAAATAAGGTACTCTAAAAATAGAGTTTTTCCCGAGGTAACGAGCAGTAATTTATCTGTACCGAAAGCGAAGTGTAAGGTACAAGACTTTCATCTTTAATTTCAGTGAATGCAAAGAAGCTAGGTGGGAGATTAGCTGCTCGTAAAGGTCCGATTGATAAAGACTAATAATCAGTGAAGGGATGAAGAAACCCAATTGATTAAAGTTTAACTTTATGTAAATATATCACAACTATTATATGTTTAGGATTTTTACGAATTGCAAATAAAGGATTAATATAAAAAGTTACGATAATTGGTAACTGAAAGAAGATAATTTGTTTAGGAATTCTTCGATTTTTTCAAAGACCATAAGAGCAAGAATGTGGACGAAGTGAATGTATATTACCTTTGATTTTCTAACGTTCCTTTGTTTGTAAAATAACTTAGCCTAGGAATACGTTTTGTATAAATAAGCGGCATTTGCTAAAAATAAGACCGTCAAAATGGGTGATTTAATTACTTGATAAGTATTTGTAATTTTCCACTTGTTATGACAGTTTTTTTTGCAATATCGACGCTTTTTATACATGTGAGGAATGAACTTCAAGTGTATTACTGGCTTCGTATTTACAAGTGAAGGAGGTGCAAACGTGAGCGTAGTTTATAGAATCGCTTTAGTGTTAGTCATCATTGGAGCAATCAACTGGGGACTTATAGGATTTTTTAGATTTGATTTAGTTGCCTATTTGTTCGGTGGACAAACAGCAGTATTGTCACGATGGATTTATGCATTCGTTGGATTAGCAGGACTAGTATCCTTACCTGTTCTTATTATGCGATTTGATGAGGACGAAGATCATGATCATGATCATGATCATGATCGTGACCATCATTCTCGCATAGACAGAAATCCAAGCTATGGTATGGAGTTTGGTGATGAAGCAGATTTTACTGCATTAAAAACAACTAATGTGCTAAAAGAAGAAAAAAAGGATTCACATAGTAAAAATAAAAATAAAAACAAAAATAAAAATAAAAAATAACCTCGAGTTTATTCCTTAAAAAAACTGATGACCATTTGGTTTGTCAGTTTTTTCGTTATGGCTAGGATAAAAAATCCGCAAAGATATAAGGGATTGGCACCCAGATAACGAAGCGGATTTTTACTTGAAGCCCTTCATTAGCCGCTATCACTTAGAAATGGTACATGGACACCAACAAACTAGATTTGGATTTAAGAACGGAAATCTTATGGTGATAAAATTTATTGGTGCGTCAACACATCCTCAATCAAAAATGCAATATAGAGATTTGTTTTTGTAAATGGGTTACTTAAGTCCATATCTAATAGCGTTTCTATTTTTTTTATTTTATAAAGTACTGTATTGCGATGAATAAATAGACGCTCACTAATCCTACGGGTACTTCCATTTTCATCGAGGTAAATGCGTAGAAATTGTACATAATCTGAGTTATGCAATTCATCATAGCGATAAAGCTGACCTAAGATGTCTTGGCTATATGATTTGATTAAAGTTTGATTTTGCACGGCCATAATAATTTTGTAGGCACCAATTTCTTTATATTTATATAGGAAGCGATTGTTATGAAGCTTTGCTAATTGGATTACTGTTAATGACTCATCATAGCTTTTACGAACATTTTCAAGCTCTTTATGATAATTTCCTTTTCCAATGATAATATCCAAGTAACCATTTTTTTGCGTAATTTTGTCGTAAATTTCTTCAACAACTTTTGAGAAGGGAGTATTTGGTGTATTGATTTGTGCTCTGTCGATTAAAAAGATGAGGTGATTTTTATGCTTTAGTTTTAAGAAGCGTTTATATCTATTTTGAAATGCAAATTGGATCATGACCTCGTAGCGGTCAATATTAGCTTGTGCACCATTTGTTGTACATGAAATAATGGCAAGCTCCCTACCTTGTGGAAAACCTAGTAGTGCTAATTGATCTTTAATATAGTTGGCGTTTTGTTTGTAGTGAAAAAGTAAGTTATAAAGAACCTTTTCCTCAATAGAAAGCTCTTGATGGTGATTGGCGATAAATTGAAATGTTGTTTTTAATAGATCGGCTATTCGATAATTCCATGGCATGTGAAAAATAGGGAAATCATGTTCATTGGCAAAAGAGATGACTGATTCTGGTATATTTGGAATGTATGGTCCGGTATTAATAATGAAACCTGCTACCTTTTTAGTGAAAGCTAGTTTTACGAGTTGCTCTAAGGAATCGCCCTCTGAAGATAAATTAATACCTGTGGTCACGACTAATTCATTAGGTCTACAAAACATAATTAAATCGATGCTTTCTACTACATTAATCCCTGTAACTCTTCGATACGTTCCGTTATGTCCAGCTACTAATGTTAGCATTGGGAATTGGACACCCTCTACAATTTTGCGAATTGTCCCCATTTTCTCCCCCCTTATTATGAACATAACTTACCATATATTATGTGCAGATGCACATATTTTTTTAGCTTGCTATCTATATCTCATAATTTTTATCTCTTATAGAATGTGTATAACTACTGTGAAAGAGAGGACTTGCATATGTATAAGTGTAATAGTAGACGATTGCAAGAGTTAATTGAACAATTTAGTCAATTTGGAGCTACTGAAAATGGTGGCGTAACTCGTTTGTCTCTTTCGAATGAGGATGTATTAGCAAGAAACTATTTTTGTGAGTGTTGTGATGAATTAGGGATGGATATCAAAATCGATGATATGGGTAATATTTATGCCATTTTACCTGGGAAAAAGGATGTTCCTCCAATTGTTATGGGGTCGCATTTAGATTCCGTTGAAAAGGGTGGGAAATTTGATGGTGTATTAGGCGTTTTAACGGCTATTGAGGCTATTAGAACGTTAAAAGAAAACGAGATTGAGCTAGATATCCCGATAATGATCGTGAATTTCACGAATGAAGAAGGTGCTCGTTTTGATCCAGCGATGATGAGCTCTGGGGTTATTTCAGCGAAATTTGATAAAGAAAAAATGCTGCAATCTATCGATAAAAATGGCACTAGTTTCAAAGAAGCACTGCAAGCAAGTGGCTTTGAAGGAGATCAAGAAAATCGTTTAAAGGAAGCACTTGCTTATATCGAATTGCATATCGAACAAGGACCTGTTCTAGAGGCGAAGCAGTTGGAAATTGGCGTTGTTGAAGGTGTATTAGGTATGGTGTGTTATGAAATTACGGTTGCAGGGCAGTCCAATCATGCTGGAACGACACCGATGACAATGCGTCAAGATCCGATGATCGTAACTTCAAAAATCATTACGTATTTACATGAAGAGCTCGGAAAAATTGATGAACAGCTAGTGTTTACCTTTGGTCGAATGAATGTTTCTCCAAATATTCATACTGTGATACCGAACAATGTGACATTTACGATAGATTCACGTCATCAAAAACCAGAGATCATGCAAAAAGTAGAGGACATACTGAATAATCTTCCTACAGAGGATATGGGCTGTAGCATTAAGCCAGTTAAGCTATGGGGTAGAGATACAGTCTATTTTGAACCTCATATTTGTAATGAAGTGGAAAGGGCTTGTCAGAGCTTCGGTTATACTGCTCATCGAATGTTTAGCGGGGCAGGACATGATGCGCAATATATCGCAAGCATTGTCCCATCAGCAATGATTTTCGTACCAAGTATTAATGGTAAGAGTCATTGCGAGGAAGAGGAAACAACATTTGAGGATTGTGCGAAAGGAGCAGATGTATTACTTGAAACAGTGTTGACGCTACAAACAAAGTTTAGTGTGGGGGAGACTTACACGTTACATTAAAGTTGGTTTTCCAAACATTGTCATGATTGAGCATTCTCCATTATTTTACGAAGGGTGAGGGGCAGAATGAAGAAAATTATTAAAGGTGGACGAGTGGCGACAGCTGCAGATGTTTTTGAGGCAGATATTTTAATTGAAAACGGAAAAATTGTTCAAATTGGCAAAAATCTATCCGACATTGGGGCAGAAGTTATTGATGCTACAGGTAAATATGTGATGCCAGGAGGAATTGATCCTCACACACATTTAGATATGCCATTTAACAATACTGTGACTGATGATGATTGGAAATCTGGTACCATTGCAGCAGCTTTCGGTGGAACAACTACTATTTTGGACTTCTGCTTAACGGCTGGCGAGGATAAACTTTCAGCTGCAGTTGAAAAGTGGCATGACAAGGCGAAGGGGAAATCAGCCATCGACTATGGATTCCACTTAATGATTGGTGATTTAACCCCTGAAACAGAAGTCGAATTGCCGCAGATCTTAGAGCAAGAGGGTATTACTTCTGTCAAGGTATTTATGGCGTATGCGAAAGAATTTCAAGCCTCAGATCGCACCCTTTTTAAGGCTTTTAAAATAGCGAAAGACCTCGGTGCTGTTGTTATGGTGCACTGTGAAAATGGTTCTGTTATTGATGAGCTTGTAGAAGAGGCGCGACGTGCAGGTCATAAGGAGCCGATTTATCATGCGCTTACTCGTCCAGCTGAATTAGAGGGCGAAGCGACAAAACGTGCAATTGAGTTAGCCCATATTGCTGGCGCTACCCTTTATGTTGTACATGTAACTTGTAAAGAGGCAGTAGATGAGATTATTGCTGCGCGTGAAAAAGGCTATGACGTTTATGGTGAAACATGTCCACCATATTTAACTTTGGATCAATCTGCTTTAGCACAGCCAGGTTTTGAGGGTGCAAAATATGTTTGGTCCCCACCACTTCGACCAAAATATCATCAGGCTCATTTATGGAATGCTCTAAAAGCAAAACAACTACAAACAATTGGCTCTGACCAATGCTCGTTTAGTTTTAAGGGTAAAAAGCAGTTAGGAATAAATGATTTTTCTAAAATTCCTAACGGTGGGCCTTTTATTGAAGATCGCTTTAGTATTTTATATTCAGAAGGCGTAGCAAAAGGAAAAATTTCTATCAATGAGTTTGTCGATATGATTTCCACAAGTGCAGCAAAAGTATTTGGTTTATTCCCACAAAAAGGAACAATTGCAATCGGTTCTGATGCCGATATCGTCATTTTTGATCCTGAGGTAAAACGAGAAATTTCGGCAAAAACACATCATATGAACGTGGATTATAACCCATATGAGGGATGGGAAGTAACAGGTGAACCAGTAAGCGTATTAGTACGTGGAGAATATGTCATTAAAAATAAAGAATTTGTTGGTGTACTAGGTAGCGGACAATATATAAAACGTGCATTAAAAACAACGGCTACAGAAGCACTAAACATTTAGCATGATCCCGCATTAACGGGCAGTAATACTCCCACCACAAAATTTTTGCAAAAGCTGAGAAGTTAGGTGGGAGATAAAAAGCCCGATTCGTTCAACTAATAATCAGTGGGGGATGAAGAGACCCCCACTGATTAAAGTTTCACTTTATGACCGATTGCTTTGGATGGAGAACAGAGCAATCGGTCTCGTAATATCTTCATTTAGCTACAGAAGACTATCTACCTCTATAGGTGGTGAGATGAATGTTGAATGTGGCTTTTTTCAATGGTCCAAGCATCAATTACGCCTAGGTGTAATAAGAAGGAAAAAATGAACACATGAGGGGGATGTGGAAATGGCTCCGAATCAAGAAAATGCAATGTCCCAACAGTTAAACCGTAATTTTATGGAATTGACTAGCAGGATGACAAAGAATGAAGCAATAGAGGAATCTAATCGTTGTCTTTATTGCTATGATGCACCGTGCATTAAAGCCTGTCCAACGAGTATTCAAATCCCAAATTTCATAAAAAAAATTGCTTCTGGTAATATGAAGGGCTCTGCTACGACTATATTAGAAGCAAATCCAATTGGTGCAAGCTGTGCAAGGGTTTGTCCAACGGAGGAACTATGTGAAGGGGCGTGTGTGTTAAATTCCTCAACAAAGCCAATTAAAATCGGAGAGCTACAGCGCTTTGCAACAGATTGGGCAATGGCAACGAACGCTCAGCTATTTAAGCAAGGGCAAAACAATGGACATAAGGTAGCGATTATTGGTGCAGGTCCTGCTGGTTTATCGGCTGCTCGTGAACTAAGTCGATTTGGTTATCAGGTCACTATTTATGAAGCTGAATCGAAAGCTGGTGGCCTAGGAAGCTATGGTATTGTGTCGTTCCGTTTACCAAATGAAGTCGTTGATTGGGAAATTGAACAAATCGAAAAGCTTGGTGTGGAGATTAAAACAAACACAACTGTCGGTGTAGATATTTCTGCTGAAGAAATTTTGGAGCAATATGACAGTGTTATTTTAGCAGTTGGTATGGGAGCAGTGCCGAATCTGGGCATTGAAGGAGAAGATTTGGATGGAGTGCATGATGCAATAGAGTTTGTCAGAGAGACAAAAATGGGACCGCTTACAAAAGATATTGTTGGGAAACCAGTGGCTGTCATCGGTGCGGGAAATACCGCGATTGACGGTGCTACATGTGCAGTGCGTTTAGGTGCTGATAATGTTCAAATTCTTTATAGAAGAACACAAAAAGAAATGACTGCTTACAAATTTGAATATGAATTTGCCAAGCAAGATGGTGTGGAGTTTAAGTGGTTAACAGCACCGAAAAAAATTATTGGTAATGAGTCAGGTGAGGTCGTAGGTATCGAATGTACGAAAATGAAGCTCGGTGAAGCGGGTGCTGATGGTCGTCAAAGACCTGAGGAGATTAAGGGGTCCAATTTTATTATTGAAGTGGATGCTGTTATTAAGGCAATCGGGCAAACACGTTTTGTATCATTGATTGAAGCTTTTGGCTTACAGCATACAAATGGTGTTGTCGATATTGATGAAACGACAATGCAAACTTCGAATGACAAAGTATTTGCGTGTGGAGATGTCGTCTTCGGAAATGGCCAGGGCGAGGCGATGGTTGTAACCGCTGTACAGCAAGGAAAAGACGCAGCATACAAGATCCATGAACGTTTAACTTCTTTCAGCGGAAGTCTCCCTCCTCTATAGGTGGTGAGATGAATGCAGATTTAAGCTACTTTTCAACAGGCTGAAAGAAGTTAAAGCCTCCGGCGGATGTCACGGAATCGGAAAGGAGTTCTTTGTGCTAGCACAAAGCCGATTCCAGACACAATTATGCCGAGGCATAATTGATAAAACCAAGTGAGATTGCATAAGGGAGGAACTAATATGGCAGACTTACGCATCGACTTAGCGGGCATCAAATCGCCGAATCCATTTTGGCTTGCGTCAGCACCACCAACGAATTCAGGCTATCAAGTACAACGCGCATTTGAAGCGGGGTGGGGTGGAGCTGTATGGAAAACATTGGGGGATCCGATTTTAAATGTTTCTTCACGCTTTGCAGCTGTTAGCTTTAACGGACAAAGAGTAGCAGGCTTCAATAATATTGAACTGATTACGGATCGACCGTTAGAGGTGAATTTACAAGAAATTTACGAAACGAAAAAAAGGTTTCCACATCATGCAATCATCGCTTCTTTAATGGTGGAGCCAAAGCAAGAAAAGTGGCATGAGATTGTTAAACGAGTTGAAGATGTAGGGGTTGATGGTCTTGAGCTTAACTTTGGTTGTCCACATGGGATGGCGGAACGAGGAATGGGGTCTGCCTCTGGTCAAGTACCTGAGCTGGTGGAAAAGCAAACGTACTGGGTGAAAGAGGCTGCGAAAACTCCAGTAATTGTGAAGTTAACACCGAACATTACCGACATTACGGTAACGGCAGAAGCGGCTACAAGAGGTGGAGCGGATGCCATTAGTATGATTAATACAATTAACAGCTTGGCTGGTGTTGACTTAGATACATGGAATACAGTGCCTCATGTAGCGGGAAAGGGTGCACATGGTGGCTATTGTGGTCCTGCCGTTAAACCAATTGCGCTCAATATGGTTGCAGAGTGTGCTCGTAATCCATTAATCAATGTTCCTATTTCGGGCATTGGTGGTATTTCCAACTGGCAAGATGCTGCTGAGTTTATATTAATGGGAGCTACAGGCGTGCAAGTTTGTACAGCAGCAATGCATCATGGCTTTAGTATTGTTGAGGATATGATTGATGGACTCAATAACTATTTAGACGATAAAGGCATTGCCTCTGTCATGGATTTAGTAGGTCGCTCAGTTTCTAGATATTCCAATTGGGGTGACCTGGACTTAAATTATAAAATCGTGGCTGAAATTAATAATGATGTTTGCATTAACTGTAACAAGTGCCATATTGCATGTGAGGATACATCGCATCAATGTATCGACTTATATTCAGAAGATGGCCGCCCAATGCTGAAAGTGCGGGAAGAGGATTGTGTAGGCTGTAATTTATGCTCAATTGTTTGTCCTGTAGATGATGCTATTACAATGGTTGAACGCAAATCTACAGTTCCACCAATGACTTGGAATGAACGTCAATCTTTAATTAGCAGTCTATCTAAGTAAAAAGTCTAAAATCAATTTCACCTTGGCTTAATTGCGTTTGTATGCTTAATCTTCATTCGTCTCACTACCTTCTGAGGTGGGAGTATTTTGTCGAAGGAAGATAAACTGAAATTCCACCTTCCTTCAGCATTTTCGTTGGAGGAAGGAATAACCTCATGTAAGTTGTCACGGAAATTTGATAAAAAAGGAGAGATTATATGGAACGTGATGGGAATTATTTAAAATCCCCAGATTTACTTCCAGTGACACATCAACAAAGAAATATCGGAACATTTGGTTTTGCAGTAATTTGGATAGGGATGGCAATTGTATTAGCGGCTTTTGCAATTGGTGGCACAGCAATCATAAGCTTACCATTGCCAATGGTGATTTTAGCAACATTGATTGGCTCTTGTCTAATTGGTGTATTTATGACGTTAATTGGAGATATCGGCATTGAACATGGCTTATCATTTCCAGTATATATGCGTGCTCCATTCGGTACATTTGGCACACATATTCCGTCACTTGTCCGAGGTGTAACGGCTGCCTGTTGGTTCGGTCTGAATACTTATTTTGGAGCATTAGCGATAAACGGCATTTTAAATTTACTTTTTAGTTTTGATAATTGGTTTGTCTGTTTCATTGTCTTTGCAGCACTTCAGTTATTTAATACATCACTAGGTATTAAATCTATTGAACGCTTTGCAGATTTAGCAGCACCAGTTATCATTTTAATTTCCTGCTGGATGTATTATACACTGGCAGATCATGCAGTAGCTCAAGGGAAAAATATTTGGACGTGGGTGGAAGCGCCAACAACAGGATTCTCAGCCTTCACTGCATTTATGGTAGTGATTATGGCGAATATGGGATTTTGGTCGACGCTAGCAGCCGATATGCCTTCACTTTCACGCTTCTTTAAAGCACCGAAAAATGAACGTAATTGGTTCAAACGCAATAAAACACAGCTAGTTGGCTCATTAATCGTCATGCCGATTACAAATACTTTCATAGTAACAATTGGTGCCGTGTGCTATATGGCTGTTGCTTCTGCTGATCCAATCAATGCACTACAGCAAAGCGCAAGTGGCTTTATTTTAGGAATATTACTGTTAATGATTGTATTAGCACAATGGTCGACTAACACCTCTGCAAATGTTATCCCAGCTGCAACGATCTTCTCGAATATCGGTGGGCCAAAAGTGCCGTTTTGGGTGGGGGTTGTTATTGCAGGAATCATTGGTATTCTAGCACAACCATGGAGTTTATTTGATGTGTTAGTCAATGCACTTTTAATTATCGGGGGAATTTTAACAGCAATCGTTGGTATTCTATTTGCCGATTATTATTTAATCCGTAAACGTCGCGTGCATGTAAAAGCACTTTATGACTTAGAGGGTCAGTTTAAATATTTGAAGGGCTTTAACATAGCTGGTTTAATCGCTTGGGTTATCGGTGGTGCAGTGGCAAATATATTCTCCACTTATTCTTCATTAGTAGGGTTCTTTGGAGGGGCACTTGTATATTATGTATTAGCGAAGTATTGGTGGTTCAAAAAATACCCTCAAGCTGAGCTAAAAGATCCAAGTGATGCAAAATATTTAGGGATTACAGCTGGTCACAATTTGGATGAACTATTTGGACAGCAACAAGCGCCTGCTCCAACCGTTGTTCCAAATGAGGATGGTGTCGTTGAACAACCAGATCCGGTGTTAGATATAAAAGGTGCTGAATAAAGTGAAACGTGGGGTTCCTCTTCATCACCCACTGATTTTGTACCTGACGCTTCGCTTTCGGCAAAGACAAATTACGGCCGTTAAAGCGGGATGAATTAAACACCAAACGTATTTTTAAGAGGTTGATAACGGAAAGGTGGAGTGATAGCATGTCAGAACATCAACAAAGCACAGAAGAAATAAAAAAAGTGGATCATTATTTAGATAGTGGCTTTAAAATCAAATATGTTTATGAAAATCTAAGTGGAATGTTTGTAGAATTTGCGCGTCAAGAAGAGGTTGTTCTGCTGCAAATTCTAACAGCGGATGCACGCAAATATTTCTCTGCAAAGCTCCAAGAACAGACGTTATTACAGTAATAAAGTAGACTCTATTCCATTCATTGTTACATGATGGAATAGAGTTTTTTTACGTAATAAAATAGGCTTTTACTCTAAGTTGATCCGTTTACGGCAAAAGCAAGATAAAATTGTTGCTACAACAGCTAATCCAATTGTAATAACAGCCAAAGTGATGGATAGAACATTCAAAGTCGTGGATAGAACCGCCGAAATCGTGGATAGAACATTCAAAGTCGTGGATAGAACCCCCGAAACAGTGGATAGAACATCCAAAGTGACGGATAGAACACAATGCTCAGAATCCTTGTTGTATTGCTATAATTGTGTTTTTCCTAAAAATACAATTGTGTTTTTTAACGGAATTTATTATTATTATAAGATAATTCATCGTAGAAAGAACTTTAGAAAGAGGCGTTATTTAGTGGCAAATAAAGAATTAAAAAGGGGATTAGATGCTCGCCATATCCAAATGATTGCTCTTGGTGGAACTATTGGCGTGGGCCTGTTTATGGGTTCTGCTAGTGCCATTCAATGGACAGGGCCTTCCGTGCTCCTTGCATATGCTATAGCAGGTATTTTTATTTTTTTCATTATGCGAGCAATGGGAGAAATGCTTTATATGGAGCCAAGTACAGGTTCCTTTGCAACGTTTGGCTATAAATATATACACCCATTAGCCGGTTATTTAACGGCATGGAGTAACTGGTTTCAGTGGATCATTGTTGGGATGTCAGAGATTATAGCAGTAGGAACATATATGCAGTACTGGTATCCTGATTTACCAGCATGGATTCCAGGTTTAATTGCAATGGTGATTTTAGGCGTTGCCAACTTCATTTCTGTTAAAACGTTTGGAGAATTTGAGTTTTGGTTTGCCATGATTAAAATTGTGACGATTGTTTTAATGATTGTTGCGGGCTTTGGTCTTATTTTCTTTGGTATTGGTAACGAAGGTGTGGCAATCGGATTATCGAACCTATGGAATCATGGAGGCTTCTTTACAGGTGGCTGGACAGGCTTCTTCTTTGCGTTATCATTAGTAGTTGCAGCCTATCAAGGCGTTGAGCTTATTGGGATTACGGCAGGAGAAGCGAAAAATCCTCAAAAAACGATTACGAATGCGATTCAAAGTATTATTTGGCGTATTTTAATATTTTATATCGGTGCAATCTTTGTCATCGTAACAGTTTATCCGTGGGATGAATTAGGTACGATTGGTAGCCCATTTGTTGCAACTTTTGCAAAGGTTGGAATTACCGCTGCGGCAGGAATTATTAATTTTGTTGTCATTACAGCAGCAATGTCAGGCTGTAATAGTGGCATTTATAGTGCGGGACGTATGCTGTATACGCTTGCCATGAATGGACAGGCACCTAAATTTTTTGCAAAGCTTTCTAGTAATGGTGTTCCTATTTTCGGCACAGTAGGCGTGTTAGTTGGTTTGGTCATCGGTGTTGTTCTAAGCTACATAGCGCCAAAAAATTTATTTGTATATGTATACAGTGCAAGTGTATTACCGGGGATGATTCCTTGGTTTGTTATTTTAATAAGTCAAATACGATTTAGAAAAATAAAAGGTGAAAAACTGTCAAAGCACCCGTTCAAAATGCCCTTTGCACCATTTACAAACTATATAACAATTGCCTTTTTAGTAATGGTGCTAATTGGTATGTGGTTTAATGATGATACTAGAGTTTCTCTTATTGTGGGAATTATTTTCTTAGCTCTTGTTATCATTAGCTATTATGTTTTTAGAATTGGAAAAGAACGACCAGTTAATAAATAATGAAATGTTGAAAGGGTGTATTTCATTTATGAGATACATCCTTTTTGCTTTTGTGATAAAGATATTGTCATTTTTGCAAAACGAGGGGTGATTTCCGTTCTGACTGAGCGTTTTGTTGCTGCCGCTTCGCTTTCGCACAGATAAAACATTTGTTGCTGCCGCTTCGCTTTCGCGCAGAGCAGAGCTTCCTTGGGGTGTCTGATGAGCTGCTTTTGTTGTTGACGCTTCGCTCTCGCACAGAAAAAATCCACTGCCAGCCTTCACTCCAATCAACCACTTAGCATGTATCCTCAGGCATATCACTCTAATTTATTGTGATAAAATGAAACGACTTTTCTTAACTATTTTGGTTTTCAATACTACAAAAGGGACACTCCATTAATAATTGGATTGTCCCTTTAAACTACTGTTCTTTTCGCATAATAAAGCTTAAATGTCTGCCAGCCTGTTTATCTTGACGGTAAGAAAAACCATCTGGGCTAAGGAATGTGCACGTTGAATCAATCGAAATCTGCTTAGAAGGGATACCTGCAAGCTCACATTGCTTTTTCACAGTTTGTTGATTATCGATATGATATTTATTTGTTTGTGCATTGTAATACATAAAATCCTCAGCATAGCCTAGGTTGTGAAATTTTTCATAGACATCTGTATCCACCTCAAATTTCTCCTGACTAAGTGCCATACCGATTTGTACGTGAAAATCTTGTGGATTACATTGTTCATGCTCTATCAAATGTTCGAGAAGCCTTGGTGTGACTTCCTTAACTGTGCCTTGCCAGCCTGAATGTACTACGCCAATAAGACCATTAACTTCATTATAAAAAATGACAGGTACGCAATCTGCTGTAAAACTACATAAAAGTAAATTTGGCTCTAATGTATAAAGTGCATCGGTATTACTAATGGCAGTGTCCATTTGCTCTGCACCGCGTCCTTTATCAGAAATCGTGACTTTATGGAAATTGGCACTATGTGTTTGTTGAGTGCAAATAAAATTATTCAAGTTACAATGCAATGTAGTTGCCAATTTTTCTCGGTTTTCTAGCACATCAGCTTCATTCACACATGTATGTAGTGCCATATTGTTTTGTTCTAGCTCGATGTCATCCTTTAAGGTAGTGCCTGCGATAAATTGGTCGTTATCAAAATAAATTTTATTTTTCATATCATCACCTCGTCTTACTATATATGATTGCTTAATGAATGTATAGGCGCTTACTCTTAAGATTTTTAAGAGGCCTTGAGTATTTTCTACAATTCTTTTGACATAAAGAATTGATTTCTTCACATATAGTAATCGAAGAATGATAATTAGAGGGAAGGAGTTTGTAGATTTGACTCAAGAAAAATTCATACTGATTTCCCAATTCGGCATGTGGCTATTTTGGATTATTACATATATATTAATCATCAAACAAGGAATAAAGGATAAGAGATATGGGATGCCCATGGCCGCAATTTGTGCCAATATTTCATGGGAATTTATTTTTTCATTTATGTATCCGCTAAATGACTTGCAAAGGATCCTTACTTTCCTGTGGTTTCTTTTGGATATCTTCATTTTGATGCAATTTTTACTTTATGGTTATAAGGAGTATAAAAAAATTATTCCGAGAAAGGTATTTTATACATCTTTTTTCATAACACTCGTAGTAAGCTTTCTCACGATTTTAGCGATGATGCATGAATTCAAAGATACGGCAGGCATATATGCCGCGTTTTTCCAAAATCTGATGATGTCAGGGCTTTTTATCGCCTTATTCATTCAAAGAGGGAACTTAAGTGGACAATCAATGGGCATAGCCATTTGTAAAATGATTGGAACTGTGTTAGCAGCAGTTTGCTTCTATTTGTATTTTAGAACACCATTGATTACTATCATTTCGCTTGCAATTTTTATTTATGATTGGATTTATATAGTATTGATCTTTAGGTTTAAAGTGAAATATGCAAAATGAAAAAATTGATAAAGGGATGTACCGTGCCCTGCATCTATAAAAAATAGCACTCTACAATGTCACTCAACTTTGTAGAGTGTTTTCATTTTATAAACAAATAAAAATAATGAAATGAAACACACTATCAGCAATACACGAATAAGATGTCTCTGTAGTATGAAGATAGGGAAGGTGTTTTATTTGAAAAAGAAGTGGATAACCACACTATGTATTATTTGTACGATTGGGCTAATTGGCTGTCAGGGGAAATCTGCGGATGAAAAAAAACAAGAACAACAAGTTCAAGAGTCAGAGCATAAAGCTGATGATGTAAAAAAGCCTGTTACCTTTGAACAACAACAAGCAGAGCCAGTCGTTGTTGAAATTGTAGATCCTTCTACACAAGCCATCGTACAAACCATTTCACCGCAAGAAATGGACTATGAACGTGATAGACTATCGTATACAAAACAAATTGAGCAATTAGCAAAAGGTTTAGCGAGAGGGAATGAAAATACAACCGGCTATGATAAGCGTATGATACTTGATAAGCTGGACGATCAAGGAAAAGTAATTAAAGGTAGTCCTTTAACTGTTTTAAAAGAAAGTGAATTAGTAGAGAGAATATTAGAAGCATCAGCAACTGGTGGTACAGTGGAGATGCCTCTATCTGTTACAGAAAGCGGCTATAATTTTGAAGATATTCCATATTTAGAAGACGTGGTTGTGGCATCCTATACAACTTACTTCAATACGCATGATGTAGGAAGAAATAAAAATATTGAACTTTCTGCGAAGGCAATTAATAATGTTATCGTTGGAAGTGGAGATTCTTTCTCCTTTAATACAGTCGTTGGACCTAGGGACGAAGTAAATGGTTATCAGCCTGCACCAGAAATCATCAACAAAAAGGTTGTGATGGGCATTGGGGGAGGTATCTGTCAAACGTCCTCAACCTTATTTAATGCGGTTGATCAAATACCAGTAAAATTTGTTGAACGTCATCACCATTCTTTAGATGTCGGGTACGTTCCAAAAGGAAGAGACGCTACAGTTTCCTATGGTGGCTTAGATTTCAGATTCCAAAATACAACTAACGTACCTTTTTTAATTAAAGCTAGCTATAGTAAAAATTCTCTTACAGTTGAGTTAAGAACAGCGGAAAAATATGTAGAAATCTTGAAAAAGCAATAGTATTGCTCTTTACAAAACGAGGAGTTGATTTCCGTTCCGACTGGGCGCTTGGTTGCTGTCGCTTCGCTTTCGCTACAGAGCAAAGCTTCCTGGGGGCGTCCGATGAGCCGCTTAGGGCAACAGCAGGATGTTAGTCACGAAGGCGTTATCACAGGATGTGATGGTATTAGCCTTCGTTCCTCTATTGCTAATCCCCAAGGAGTCGCCCAGTCTCCACTCCAATCAACCACTTCGCTTAATATGTATCTTCAATCTGTTCCTCTAATAAAATGAAGCTGCAGCAATGTTTTTTATATGCGAAAGCGGAGCGACAGTGGTATATCTGAACACCCTAAATCATTCCCACAATAATTTTTTCAACAAGAAGAGGATCACAGCAATTAAAAAATTGCTATGATCCTCTTAGCTTATATGATATTTAAAATTTCTTGTGGTGTAGCTACTTTGTACTCGGGATCCTCTTGTTGTACAACTTCAATAGCGTCATATCCCCAACTAACCCAAATAATAGGCACGCCCACTTTTTTGCAGGCTACAATATCTCTTTGTTCATCACCAATGTATATAACTTCTGAAGGTGTAATGCCTGAGTCCTTTAAAAAACTTTTTATCACTTTATCCTTTCCAAAAATACGGTTTGAAGAAAGAACATTTGACACACAATGAATACCGTTCATTTTTAGAAATTCTAAAATGTTCTCCTGTGAATTGGAGGAAATAATAAGGATTTTATAGCCTCTTTGATCAATTTCCGTAAGGACTTCTTTAATACCATCATAAAGGTGAACATCATTTAATGACTGGCGATACAGGCGATAAAACTGTGGTAAAATCATGGGCAATTTATACATAGGGAAGTCGAATAATTTACTTCGTTCCGCTATAGATAGTTTTTTTAATGATTCGATTTCCTTTAACTCTATTCCTTTAAATTTATACTTTTGCGCAATCGTATTCCAAGCTGATGTAAACACTGCTGTTGAATCAGCCAGTGTTCCATCAAAATCAAAGATAATATATTTCATGACAAACTTTCTCCTTTAATCATCTAATTGTAAAGACGTCTTTTTCTTGAAAATGTTACTGCCTATTTTAAAATAATGACATGATTATACAGAATATGTAACAGCATATTATAAATGACCCCAGATGAATAATTTTTTTTCGAATGGGTAAATATTTTTTCAGGGTAAAGGGGCTTATGGCATCTTCTTTGGTAAAAATTGTACCGAAAAATGTGTCGAAATCAATAATGAAATTATCTATACAGTTTTTATGTAGTTGAATGGACAAAAAAAGTACCTGTCATCCGTTAGTATTGAGCTGGATGACAGGTACGACTATTATGAAGCATCTTGTGATGTTGTATCTCGTTTTTTTGTTAAATAATATGCATTTACCGAGGAAGTGATAGGAATGATAAGTGCGATTCCAATACCTGCGCAAAATATCATAATAAGTTCAGTGGCAAATACTTTAGAATTAATGATTTCACCAATTGAATAAGATAAATCTTTGAACCAAATGAGCAAGCTTAAATATCCACCAAAGAAAGCGAAAAATAATGTATTTGTATCTGTACCTAAAATGTCCCTTCCAATGCTTAAACCTGATGTAAATAATTTTTTTCTGCTAATTAACGGATTATGATGAAGAATCTCATGCATGGAAGTAGCAATGGAAATGGCAACATCCAAAATTGCTCCAATCGTACTCATAATAATAACGGAAGCTCCAATTTGCACAAAATTGACGCCAATATAAAGAGAAAATATGCTAATTTCTTCAGCGGATTCTTCCCCGAATCCTCGGATCATTGAATTCTCCGTTACAAAAACAATGAATAGTAATAAAATTACAATCGTAATCATTGTAGAAATGAATGCAGTTACCGTTTTACTACTCATTTCATTAATAAAAAATAAGCTAATCCAGCTAATGATGGTACAGGCAATGAGCGTTAATATAATTGGACTATTTTTCTGACTGGTCATTAAAAAGATAGTGATAAAGAGTACTCCAAAGTTTAAAAATAAAGATAGAAAAGATCGTACTCCTTTTTTTCCACCAATAACAATCATCAATATGAATAAAATGGCAGTTAACCATACTAATACATTCATTATTTTGCCCTCTTTCGATTAATGAAAAAAATAGAAGTGTATAAACTGATCGGAATCGTTAAGACAACACCTATTCCACCTGCTAGGGCCCTAGCTAATTCTAATGAAAGATTCATGGAAAGTGTTTGCCCTAATGGATAAGAGTTTTTCAAATATAAAATCAACATAGGGATTGAGCCACAAATATAAACAAAAAACAAAATACTTGTAATCGTTCCCATAATGTCTTTCCCGATGTCCATCCCTGAGGTTTTCAGTGCTTGGTCAGATATTTCTTCGTTTTGCTCAAATAAAGCGAACATTGAAGAAGCCATTGTGATGGAGACATCCATTACAGCTCCTAGTGCTCCAATAAATAAGCCAGCCATAAAAATCACTCGATATGGTCGCGTTAAAAATTGCATTTCTTCATATCGAAGCCCATTCTCGGATGTAATCCACAAAACTAAAGCACTAATCAATATAGAAATAAATGTTCCTATAAGTGTTGCCACTATCGCTGCATATGTTTTTTCATTCAAGCCGTTAATGAGAATTAAAGAAATGACCGTAAATAAAAGAACACATACCCCGCTAATAAATATCAAATTTATATTAGAATTTATATATAAATCCAAAGCGTATGATAATACAAGCGAATTTACAATTAAACTGATGATTGAAAATAATCCTTGTCTTTTACCGACAATTAGCAAAGCAAAAATAAAAATCCACGCCACTATCAAGACAAACTGATCACGTTTCACGTCTAAAATAGCCCCAGTTAAATCTCCATTTTTGTCTGTATTTACTTTAATGGAAACAAATAATTTATTCCCAACATGGTACTCTTGATCAAAAGCCCCAGATGCTGAATACTCATTTGTAAAATGAATAAGCTTACCTTTTTTTTCACCATTTTTTAATACAGCTGTAATTTGCTGAGTATATAAATGATCTTCATTTTCATACATATCTGTTACAGGGTTTGATTCTTTTAATTCCGTTTTTATAACTTCCGCAATTGGACGATCATAAAATGCTTCGTTGTGATAAACGAAAAAAACAGAAGCGATAAAGCAAATTGCGATAAAGGTATAAAATATAAATTTAGATTTTTTTTTCAAGATGTTTTGCAATAAAAAGCCTCCAATGTGAGAAAGGAATCTGATTGTACTTATGCGTTCATTGTTAAAATGGCACGAAAATGACTCACAATATCACTAATTTTTTAATGTCAAGCAGATTTAAAAAATGCCATTATAAAGTAACGTGCTAATTGAATAGAGGTTCCTTAATTATATAGTAGATTTTAGCTTACTTAGTTAGTTTTAGCATAATTAAATTATTGTTATTCATTATGTAAGTGTTTATTAATTTTTTGCTTATGACAAATGGGATGGTACAACATAGCATGTGAAGGAAGCGAAAAAATATAGGAGAAATCGCCATTATTCAGGACGCGATAGTTGAATTGATACTGGCCAGGTTAGGCAGTATTTAATCAAAAGAGGAATGGTTTGGCATGAAATGTGCTATTCCAGTAATGGAAAAGCAGGGTAAAGGATCGATTTTTAATACTGCTTCATCGGCAGGTATTCGTCCAGAACACAGTATCGCTGTATATTGCGCAAGTAAACATGCGGTAATCGGTTAAACGAAAGGCGCCACGATCGAGTATGCAAATAAAGGTATTCGTATTAATGCTGTGTGTCCAGGCGGCATCGTTACACCATTATTTCAAAGTGTTGGTGAAACACTTGAAAAAACAGGGTACGTACCAGAAGAAATGTCACGTGTATGTATGGGACGCCATGGTGAACCAGAATAAGTTGCAGAAGCGGTCCTATTCTTAGCATCAGATAAAGCAAGCTTCATGGCTGGTGCTGTTGTCTCTGTTGATGGTAGTTTGACTGTATAAATTTATTGTTTTTGTAGCAATTTACAAACGCAACGATAGGCAAACTTGCGAATGTGAAATGAATTATAGAAAAAATTTATAAAGAATTATCTGGATAATAAAATAAATTAGTGTTATCGTAAGAACTAGCTAAATAAAAATATCCTTCAGGGTAGGGTGAAATTCCCAATCGGCGGTGATGAAGAAATTCAAAGTCCGTGAGCGCAAGCTGATTTGGTGCAAATCCAAAACCGACAGTTATAGTCTGGATGGGAGAAGGGTAAAAGTGTGAGCTTTTTAAATTCGCTTGAGTTTATAAGGTGTATTTGAGTATGCTTTTATTTTAACTACTTCCCATTTTATAGTTGGGAAGTAGTTTTTGTTTTATTTGGCTAAAAAATTGAATAGCAGTAGTTCTTCGGGGTAGGGTGAAATTCCCAATCGGCGGTGATGAAGAAATTCAAAGTCCGTGAGCGCAAGCTGATTTGGTGCAAATCCAAAACCGACAGTGACAGTCTGGATGGGAGAAGAACGATGAGATGACAGCCTATGGAAAAAATATTATATCCATGAGGTTTATTTGTTGACGTCTTATGTATATGAACTCCCAAACCCCTTTATTCTAAGGGGTTTTTTGTTTGAGCGGAAATTATTAAATGAATGAAAGCAGGTGAAAAATGTTTACAGGAATTGTTGAGGATATTGGCACCGTAAAAACCATGCAAAGCGATCGACAAAGTATGAAAATCACCGTTATTTCAAAGAAAATGGTAGAGGATGTAAAGCTAGGGGACAGTATAGCGGTCAATGGTGTTTGTTTAACAGTGATATATTTTAATGGACAAGAGCTAACGATGGATGTAATGCCTGAAACAGTGAGCGCAACAAATTTACAGCAGCTCGCAGTTGGAGATCCGGTAAATTTAGAACGCGCTATGTCAGCTAATGGACGTTTCGGTGGTCATTTTGTATCCGGACATGTTGACGGGGTAGGGAAAATAGTGCGCAAGCGGCCATTAGCAAATGCAGTCTATATTGATATTGAACTATCGAAGGAGTTAACGAGCTACTGTATTCCAAAGGGCTCCATCACAATTGACGGAACGAGTCTAACACTCTTTCAGGTCGAGAAAAACGGTGTCACAGTATCACTGATACCTCACACATACAAGGAAACAATTTTAGGTATGAAAAAAATTGGTGATCTCGTCAATATAGAAACCGATTTAGTTGGAAAATACATTTTGCATCAACTTAAGTATGGACAGGAACCAACCATTTCAAGAGACTTCTTAGCAAAAAACGGGTTTTAACTTCTTTCAGCGAAGCCAAAACATCTGTACCTGTCGCTACGCTTTCGGTACAAAAAACATCCGCTGAAATAGAGGAACTTAGTCTAAGAACGCCACGGTCTGTGGAAACGGCTGAGTGACCAACGTCATGCTTGCAGGCCTAAGCAATCCGGACGCAATTATGCCGAGGCATAATTGATCTAATAACACTTTAAGAACTGGAGGTGGCGATATTGCTACATTCAATTGAAGAAGCAATAGAGGATTTAAAACAAGGGAAGATGATTATCGTAGTAGATGATGAGGACCGAGAAAACGAAGGGGACTTACTCGCACTTGCGGAATTTATGACCCCAGAAACGAT
Source organism: Lysinibacillus sp. NPDC056185 (assembly GCF_047737915.1). Lineage (NCBI taxonomy): Bacteria > Bacillati > Bacillota > Bacilli > Caryophanales > Bacillaceae > Lysinibacillus > Lysinibacillus sp. NPDC056185. The sequence goes on along the minus strand of NZ_JBLLLQ010000001.1, from coordinate 345,145 downwards.
TAACTTTATGGCGACCTATGGAAGAGGTCTTATTTGTACGCCGATTTCACAGGAGCTTGCACAAAAATTAGCATTAAAGCCAATGGTTAGTATTAATACTGATAATCATCAAACGGCATTTACCGTTAGTATAGATCATGTAGACACAACAACTGGAATTAGCGCCTTTGAACGGGCAATGACTATACAAAAAATGCTAAAACCACAGGCAAAAGCTGCGGATTTTCGTAGACCGGGCCATGTATTCCCGTTAATTGCAAAGGACAATGGTGTATTAGAGCGTAGAGGACATACGGAAGCTACAATTGATTTGGCCAAGCTATGTCATAGTATTCCTGCGGGCATTATTTGTGAAATTATGGGGGACAATGGCAAAATGCTACGCTTTAATGACCTTGTTAAATATGCAGCGCAACATGATTTAAAAATGATTTCAATTGAAGCATTGGCCACTTATCGTCTTAAACAAATAATGGAAGAAAACACACAGACAATATAAAGGATCATCAACAAAAGTTTGGAATGACATTTGTTAAAACGTACTTTATGTATATAAGTTGATTGGAGTGGAGACTGGGCGACTCCTTGAGGATTAGCGGATAGAGGAACGAAGGCTAAAACCATCACGTCCTGTGATAACTCGTGATCAACATCGTGTTGGCCCGAGACCCTGGAGCGCAAGCGAAGGGGCTCATCGGACGCCCTCAGGAAGCTCTGCTCTGCGCGAAAGCGTAGCGACAGCAATAACAAAGCGCCCAGTCGGAACGGAAATCAACCCCACGTTATGATGATTAGACTAAATAATAGAGGAGAGATTCAAAATGGTTAAAACATTTGAAGCACAATTAATTGGTACGGATTTAAAAATAGCAGTAGTAGTTGGTCGTTTCAACGAATTTATTACAAGCAAATTATTAGACGGTGCATTAGATGGTTTAAAGCGTCATGGTGTGGATGAGAATTCTATCGATGTAGCATGGGTTCCTGGTGCATTTGAAGTGCCATTCATCGCGAAACAGTTAGCTGAAACAAAGAAATATGATGCAATTATTGGATTAGGTACAGTAATCCGTGGCTCAACAACACATTATGATTATGTATGTAATGAATCAGCAAAAGGAATTGCAAATGTGTCACTAACTACAAATGTACCTGTTATTTTTGGCATTGTAACTACAGAAAATATTGAACAAGCGATTGAGCGTGCAGGGACTAAATCAGGAAATAAAGGCTATGATGCAGCAATGTCCGCTATTGAAATGGCAAATTTAAAGAAGATGATTGGATAAATTTTTCCTAATAATAGTATGAAAATTTCGCAGATGAATTATTCTGAAAAAGTATTATAAACATTAAAGTTTTCTTGAATATTTTTTTAGACAATGGGGAAAATATCCGTAAGTGTATTTATGTTATTACTCATAAATGTACTAATTAGGGGCTGGCTCAGTAGGAGTTGATGGATATTTCTTCAATGGAACAAGAATTAAATTTGAAATCTTTGAAGTCACTATTTCAACGCTCTGCTGATGTGATATTCCAAGAGTATTCCTTTCAGCAACATAAAGTACATTTGATAAAATGTGAAGCGATGGTTGATGAGCGGTTACTGCAGACCGTTATTGTGCAACGAGTTCAATCATTATTTACTGCAACAACAGAGGAAATGTTAGAAGAACATATACAAAACAATTTACACGTTCCCCATCTTCAGAAAATAACAAGTAAAGATGAAGCTATTACAAGAGTTTATAAAGGACATGTTTTACTTTATTTTGAAGATATGAATTTGTTATATTCAAGCTATATCGCTAAAAAACCGAATCGAGAGCCTAAAGAAACAACCCTTGAATTAGTTGTCAAAGGTCCGAGAGATGATTTTATTGAGGATGTTTTTATCAATATTGCTTTATTACGAAAACGGATTCCTACTAATTCATTAAGTGTTGAGACATATGAACTTGGTAAACGATCCAAAACAACTGTAGCTGTACTTTATTTTGAAGATATCGTCAATCAAAAAATGCTTGAGCAAATAAAACTACAGCTGCAACGAATTGATACGGATGTTGTATTTAGTGGGGATTTATTGATGGAGAGAATTGAGCAAAGTGCAAAAATTCTACCTAGACACGATTATACTGGACGCCCTGATTTTGCTGTACAAGCTTTAAGTAGAGGACGCATTATCATTATAGTTGATGGAGTATCATATGCCATCATTACCCCGGCTAATTCAATGTTACTTTTTAAATCCGGTGAGGATAATGAGTATCCGATTATTGTAAGTTCTATGGAGCGTATACTACGAATAATAGCTATCTTAATAAGTATACTTTTACCAGGTTTTTGGCTTGCATTAACGACCCACCATCAAGAACAACTGCCATTCATCCTATTGGCAACTGTCGTTGAATCAAGAATGGGACTCCCATTTCCAACTACTCTTGAAATATTAATGATGCTTTTTATGTTCGAATTATTTCGAGAAGCAAATATTCATCTACCCAATGTTATCAGTGGTTCAATAAGTGTTGTCGGGGGATTAATTATTGGAGATGCAGCTATTAAATCGGGTGTTACGAGCGCTTCCATGATTGTAGTTATAGCTACTTCAAGTATTGCAGCCTATACACTTGTCAATCAGTCCATCGTAACAGCGATGAGCATTCTCAGGGTAATCATCATTTTAGCATCTGCCTTTTTAGGATTATTTGGATTCTTCATTTCGGTGTTTTTCATACTTCTTTATACCGCAAACTTACGAGTATTAGGTGTTCCGTACTTAAGTATGGGCGCAGATTTAGATTGGACGGACATTAAAAGATCTTTAGTTCGCTTATCTCCTGCAGGTTATCGTACGCGACCCAAATTCTTAAATGTACAGGATGAGACAAAGACATCGAGTAGGAAAAAATAAATATTTAGAATGTAGAGATCAGGCTTTTATAGGCCTGATCTTTTTATTTCTTGACCTTATATTTACTTGAAGCTTTAAGATGAATATAGAAAACCAATTACAGTAGGTAAGGAGAGAAAAGTAATGAGATCTTATGAAGAATTAATCGTAAAAGTTATAAATGTAAGGGGCAGTTACTATCAAATTGGGCTTCAGCAAAGTAAAGAACTACTGTCAACTTCTCATCCAATACAGAATGAATCTCTGAATTTTATAAATGTCCAAATGGCAAAACAACTACTACAATTTCATTCCCCTAGTCTTTTGCAAGAAATGGAAGGATTGGCCGTTGGATTAGCTCAAACGCTGGATTCTGTCATTGATATATATAGTGGCTATAATATTACCTTTCCTGAAATGGGCTGTACATCTTTTGTGCTAGATTGAAATTATATTAGAAACTATGATTTTAGTCCAACATTGTATGATGCAAGACTTGTATTTTCTAATCCAATGAATGGATATGCAAGTGTTGGATTTAGCCAACAAATTATCGGTAGACTTGATGGGATGAATGAATATGGGCTAGTTGTCGGTCTGCATTTTGTCAACAATGATTACCATGGTGAGGGCTTTATCGCTTCAACGATTGTCCGAATATTATTAGAGCAATGTAAAAATATTGAAGAAGCACTTAAATTAATTACAGAACTCCCACATGGTTATTGTTACAATTACTCAATGACAGATCAAAGCGGACAATCTATAGTAGTAGAAGCTTCTCCACATAAGCAGGAATTAAGATATGAAAATCCGTTAATTTGTACGAATCATTTTCAAACAACGAGTATGAAAGAGAAAAATAAGAAAAACATTCAAGGGTCCGTCAATCGAAAACATTTTATAAATAATTTAATAGAAAAGAATTTGACTACAATCGCTGCATACCGACATTTTAATAATGGAAATTCTCCGTTATTTTTCAAACACTATCAACAATACTTTGGCACATTACATACTGTAGTTTATTCGCCAAAGCTTCTAGAAGTTATCGTAGGAATAGGGGAGGACGCAGAACCGATAACAATTTCTTTTAAAGATTATTTGAACGAAGCTCTAACGCTTCCTAAAAAGTTAAAAGGTTGGATTGATTTAAACTACAAAGATGGAATGGAATAAGCAATATATAATAAGGAGGGGGCATGATAAAAATTCTTCTCCTTTTTAGTTTACTTTCTAGAGAAGGATTATTAAACTAATGGTTGCGACTGGAACGATGTTTCGCTCGAAAAATAAAAATTGTTTTAGCATTTTATCAGTTCCAGACAGACTTCTCCAACGTCAATAATGGGAAGGAGATAGCCCAAAAAAGTAAGTGGCGATAAATGTGGGTTGGTAATAGTCAAAACTCTCTTGGGATGATAAGATAAGAACGAATATTGTTATTTAGAGAGGCGAAGAATCCTGAATCGTATGCATTTACCCAAGCTGATTCCGGAAGTAATTATGCTGAGGCATAATTGAACAACCATAAAAAAGAAGATTACAATAATGGATTGAAATCATTTCCCCAGTGGAGAGTATGACATGATGTTAACTTCGGCAAAGATTTTCGTATTTGCGAAAGCCAAGCCCAACTAAATTAAGGCATTATTCATGTCTATAGATAAGGAAGTACCAGTTTGTATGAAAACACGAAAAATAAAACTAATTTTAATACTATCAACTCTCTTATTAGTACTGTTTACAAGTTTAAACATCTTTACATCTTATATAAAAATGAAAAAGACAGTAGAAGAATCAATAGCGAACCAAAGTCTGAAAGCGGCTATGTCTATCGCATCTACTATTGATGTAGAAGCGTACAAACAATTTTTAGATAACCCCGAGGAAAATGAGTATTATTGGCAAATAAGAAGCTACTTAAACGATGCAAGAGTAAAAATAGGTGCTTTATTTGTTTATACATTAGATATTGAAAATCCAAAGGTATCCAAAGCAATGATTATGGGTTTACCAAGTGAAGTTAAAGGCTTTTATATCGGAATGGACTGTACAGTACCCGAGACACAAGTGCAAAAAGCTTATAATGGAGAAACATTTATAACAGATGTAATACAAGATTCTATATATGGCTCCTACTTAACTGTTGGTGCACCGATTAAGGATGAAACAGGGGCGGTTATTGCATACATAGGAATTGATATTAGTGCAGACACATTAAATGACATTAAGGGAAAAGTGATCGAAGACAATCTTTTAGTCTTTATTTTTAATGGTGTACTTATTTTAATCGTGATTGGCTCAGTTTTCTTCTTACAGAGATGGTATCAAAAAGAAGTGGCGGAGGAAGTTGAAGCGACAGAAGATACATATCAAGCAGAAATTAAAACTTTAATCACTTCCGTGTCCTCTTTAAGACATGATTTCACAAATCACATACAAGTACTACATGGATTTCTGCAATTAGACAAACCTGATCAGGCCAAACAATATTTATATTCACTATCCAAAGAGGTTCAGGCTATTAAGTCACTCAAATTAAATATTGATCATCCTGGCTTGGCGATCTTATTACAAACGAAAAAACTAACTGCACAAAATCATAATATTGATATGGATTTTTCAGTATCACAGGATGCATTTAATAAAATTAAAACAACAGATTTAATCAAAATCTTGTCGAATTTAATTGATAATGCGATTGATGCGGCAAATGAATTATCGGATGAGCAACGTAAAATAACAATTTGCTGTAAAGCTGATGACAAGCAATATGAATTTAAGGTTACAAATACTGGACCAAATATTGTAGAAGCAGGGCAAATATTCAAGCAAGGATTTTCTACTAAAAAACCAGAAACTGGTAAAATAAGAGGCCAGGGCTTGTTTATTGTGAATGAAATTGTTAATAAGTACGACGGTCAAATTTCTATCGATTCATCAAAACATTTAGAGACAACAGCAATAGTAACCATTCCAATAAAGTAAATTTCCAAACTAAAAGTCAAGTGTTAAAGTAATGCAAATAAAGCCGTCGGATTGGACGGCTTTATTTGCAATTATTACACGCACGCATTTCTAAGCAACACTCTCTAAATAGTCTTTATGTTCCTCCTCAATCTTTGATAAAAATTTAGTAATTGCTCTAATTGAATCTTCTCCTTCTAGCTGAGTTCCTAATTCATCCGCCATCCGTTTTAAAACATAATCCTCAAACTCAGTATAATCTTTGAACGGCTCCAAGCCCTTAGATGGATCTTTATGTTCATTCGTCATATGCATATATTCCTTTATAGCATTATCTTCTTGAATCACTAAAATCGTGGATAGAACCTTCGAAAAGATGGATAGAACGTCCGAAGTCATGGATAGAACCTTTGGAATGATGGATAGAACGCCCAAAATCGTGGATAGAACCTTCGAAAAGATGGATAGAACGCCCCAAATCGTGGATAGAACCTTCGAAAAGATGGATAGAACGCCCCGAGCCGTGGATAGAACCCTCAAAAAGATGGATAGAACGCCCCAAGTCGTGGATAGAACCTTCGAAATGATGGATAGAACGTCCGAAATCATGGATAGAATCTCTGAATTAATGAAAAGAACCTCCGAAGTGACGGATTGCTCCTCCGAAATGATCGCTAGAATCACTAAAGTCGTGTATTTCATTTTATTGTAATAAGGCTCTTAAAAGTTGTTTGCATTCAAAATTTAATAATAAAATTGTGTAATTCTTGTTCAACTAACACATTCGTTGACCTTTTAGGTAAATAACCTTAAAATGGAATTGACCTAATAGGTTAATCATGTTTCTTATAAAGGAGTGACGAATGTTGACAAAGTTATTAGATTTAGACTCTCAAAGAAGGAACGCAATTCTAAATGCAGCGTTAAAAGAATTTTCATCACAGGGGTATGACAACGCTTCAACAAATGTAATAGCAAAAGAAGCCGGAATTTCTAAAGCCCTTATGTTCCACTATGTCAGTAGCAAGCAGGAGCTATTTCTTGTTGTGTATGATTACTTCTCTGACCTAATTAAAAAAGAATATTTTGAATTGATGAATTATGATACGAAAGATATTTTTGACAGATTGCGTCAATCATATCTTTTGCAAATTAAACTATCGGAAAAGTCCCCTTGGATTTTAGAGTTTAATAAACTTTCAGGAACTACTAATTCCAACGAGGTTAATGAGGAACTTGAAAATAGAACAAACAAAGAACATTCAAGCTGTTATCCTAAATTATTTGATGAAATAGATGAAGATAAGTTTAGAAAAGGGTTGGATATAGAAAAGTGCAAGCAGTTTATACTTTGGTCTAATATTGGATTTACTAATGAAATATTAGATGATATTAGAAATTCAGAATCGCAGTCTTTAAACTATGAACTCGTTGTTGAAAAACTTGATGGATATTTTGATGAACTTAGAAAAGTATTCTACAAAATTAAATGAATAAGGGGTTGGGAAATGTGCGTTCAACACGAAAAAAACGGTTGACTGCACGTGTCTGTATTGTACTGGGACTTCCCCTTGTAGCACTAGTCATTTTCAATAATGTAGGTAAAGAATCGACGGGGGAGGGATATGAGATGATTGATGCGCGTGAGCCGATAATTGTAGAGTTTCCTTTGAGAGGAGAATGGCACTCTCCTAACACTCCAGGTACAAAAATTCCGAGTCACGGCACAAACAAATTAGCATCAAGATATGCTTATGACTTTATACAAGTGGATTGGGAAAGAAAGGGCTGGCCCGCCTATCGCGTTAGTTTGGCGCATTATCTACTTTTTGGGGTCCCCTTAGATGAATATTATTGTTGGGGGCAAGAGGTATATGCTCCTTGCGATGGGGTTATTGTCCAAGCAGAGGATGGTTATAAAGAACGACCACGAACAAAATTGCTTTCAGATATGTCTAACGCTTATAAAAATGCTCATTATTTTGACCCGAAGAAAGACGACATACAATCAGTTGCTGGCAACTACATCATTATAGAATGTGGCGACAATGTATATGCTGCATTAGTCCATCTTCAAACAGGGGCAATTCAGGTTTCAGTTGGTCAAAGTGTAAAAAAAGGTGAAGTTATTGCTAGAGTTGGTCATTCAGGTAACTCCTTTGCTCCGCATTTGCATTTTCAACTTATGGATAGTAGTGACATCACTACTGCACACGGATTGCCTTTTGCTTTTGAACAATACGAATTATTTAAAAATGGCAAATGGGAAAAAGTAAATAATGGAATTCCAACAAATAAGGATAGAATAAGATTTCAAAAATCTGATGAATAGGATTAAATTAAAACTGCATAAGAGGTACCGTCAGGAAAATGGGCTTAGCGTTGTAAATTCGCATTTTCCTGACGGTACCCATATAACAAAGTTTCCCCCTTACGGCAAACGCCTAAATAGGGAGTTTTAGCGGCGAAGTAAAGAGGTTTAGTGGCTAAAGTGGGAGTTTTAGCGGCGAAGTAAAGGGGTTTAGCGGCTAAAGAGGAAGTTTTAGCGGCGAAGTAAAGGGGTTTAGCGGCTAAAGAGGATGTTCAACCGGCGAAATAAAAGGGTTTACTGGCTAAAATAAAAGTTCATCCGGCGAAATAAAGGAATTGCAGACTAAATTATCTGCTCTACAGGTGAAGTAACTCATTCACTGTGTGAAAAGCATTTTCAACTTTCATTTTTACATTTTTTGAGCAATTCATTTCATATATTAATAATAATCAAAATGGTACTCTATTAAGAGGAGATGAAATATTTGGATAAATCAATCCTTTCTTTATTGAAAAAGGGTGGATTTGTTTTGTATGCGAGGCATGGCCAAGCAACTGTCGGGGTAGATCAGCTAAATTTAAATTTTCAAGATTGTTATACTCAAAGAAATTTGTCTGAAGTTGGGCGAAGGGAGGCAATTTACTTTGGACAAATGCTTCGCTATTTACAAATCCCGATCAGTTCACCGATTGTCGTAAGTCCTTTTTGTCGTACAATTGAAACGGCACAGCTCGCATTTCCTTATTCCTATATCCAAATTGATCCACTTGGATATGAAATTTATAAATTGGGTGGAAACATTCCAATCGTTGAAAAAACAAATATATTATCAAATCTACAATCGATGTTAGAAAGAGAGCCACCACAGGGTACGAATCAAGTGATTGTTGCCCATAGCTTTCCCGAAGGTGTTGGATTAGGGAATGTTTCTAATATGGGAATGGTTATTATTAAGCCAAAAGGTCCTGGAAATGGGTATGAAATAATAAAAAAACTAACTTTAGAAGATCTACCACTGTTAGGTAGTAGCTCTAATTAAGCTAGGGATGGGAGAAAAGTATGGACATAAAAACGGTCTCACAATGCACTTTAGAGGAAACTTTAAAAACTTGGAATAAAGGCTTTGAGGGGTATTTTGTACAAATAGAAATGAATGAAGAGATGTTTTTAAACCGACTCGTTGGAGAAGGACTATCGCCAGAGCTTTCAATTGTCGCATTTGATCATAATAATCCTGTGGGTATTGTATTAAATGGCTTCAGACAAATAAATGGTAAGAAAACCTCATGGAATGGCGGAACAGGTATCTCTCCAGACTATCGTGGTAAAGGTGTTTCTCGTGTTTTAATGGAAGAAACAATCGCCATCTATGAAAGAGAGAAGGTGGAGGTTGCAACGCTTGAAGCTATAAAAGAGAATAAAGTAGCAATTGCGTTATATGAGAAGTATGGCTATACAATTACTAATCAATTGCTATTTTTAAGTGGCGAATATGAAGCAAAAGTAGAGGGACAAGCCGCAATTCATGTGGAAACAATTCGGCCAGAACAACTTCCATATTTATCTTTTTATCAGGAAGATGTTCCTTGGCAATGTAGCTGGCAAAGTAATAAACAAGGGGAAGCTAAAGTTTTTTACAACGAGAATAATGAAGCGCTTGGCTATATGTTATATAAAATAGTATGGGATCAGGATGGAGCCATCAACCACATAGTGCTTTATCAATTAGAGTTATTGGAGAATGGCAATGTAGAACATATTCCACACTTTATCGCAAGCATTACAAATCATAAAGTAAATTTAGCCACAGTTAACTTTTTAGCAAGCAATCCAGCGGCGAGCTATTTGATGGAAAATGGGCTTGAGGTTAAGACAGAGCAAGTGCAAATGAAAAAATATGTTTGCGAGATGAGTAGAGAAAATTAGGGATGGTTTAAAAGTCAACGTTAGGCTGGAGAAAGTGGGACAGAGATTTTTTCCAATCATTGCTGACATTAATGGGCAACAACTACTTTATACGGTTTTACTTAAGGGCTAGTTTTAACAGGTTGTCAACATTCAAGAATTCCAGTATACTAATCCGATAAAGAATGTAAATAAAGGATGAATTTTAATGACGTTTGAAGAGATATTACCACGCTTAAAAGCGGGAGAAAAAGTAATTCGTAAAGGTTGGGGCGGTGCCGAATTGTATGTGAAGCTTGTTGGACAAAGCGAACATGATGGCGAGGCTTTGAATCCTTATTTTTTAATTAATGTACGTGGTGAGGGCTATACAATGTTCACACCGACAGTTTGTGATTTATTAGCGGAAGATTGGGTAATTGTCAATTAATCGAAAGAGCCATCTCAAATGAGGTGGTTTCTTTGTTTTTTGGGGAGAGATATATATGAAGTTTGAAGAATATAACAGTAAAACGGTATTTGTAACGGGGGCTGCTTCAGGTATTGGTCAAGCCCAAGCTATTGCATTTTTAGAAAATGGGGCGAGTGTATTCGGGTTTGATTTAGATGAGCAAGGGTTAGTAAATCTACATAACCAATTTCCTGAACAATTTGCCTATACAGTAGGTAGTGTATGTAATAAGAACGATGTAGAGCACGCATTTGAAGCTGCGATTTCTATATTTAAGCAAGTAGATATTTTATTAAATACCGCAGGCGTTTTAGATGGCTTTGCTAAAACGCTTGATACAGATGAGGCGCTTTGGGATAAAATTATGAATACCAATGTAAAAGGTACTTATTTTGTGACAAATACGATATTACCCCATATGGTTAAACGAAAATCTGGCACAATCGTTAATATGGCATCTATTGCTGGACTTGTTGCCGGCGGTGGAGGTGCGGCATATACAGCGTCTAAACATGCAATTGTAGGCTATACAAAGCAGTTAGACTTAGATTATTGTCGTGCAGGAATTCGTGCCAATGCAATTGCACCTGGGGCCATTCAAACACCGATGAACAAAGCAGATTTTGAAGGTGATGGTGCAATTGCAAAATGGGTCGCCGATGAAACGCCTGCTGGACGCTGGGCCCAACCACACGAAGTAGCGAATTTAACACTTTATTTAGCAAGTTCAGCAGCTGATTATATTCATGGAGCTGTTATGCCGATTGATGGCGGCTGGCTGACGAAATAGTATTGTTCTATAAGATATTCTTCTGCTATAATACGCAAGTAAGCCAAAATTTAGCTTGCACTGCGGCACTTCAGATAGGGCAAAAGCTCTCTTCCTTTGGCCGTAGTTATTACTAAAATAGCGGATGTGCTATTTTACAAAGGAGAATAAAATTGAATACATCTATTGTAAAAGATTCTAGCCGTACTTCTGTAACCGAACTTACAAAGACGGCACTTGTTGCAGCTTTATATGTGGCTGTAACTGTTTTATTGTCAGTTATTAGTTTTGGGGCAGTTCAACTACGCTTATCGGAGATGTTTAACTACCTGGCCCTATACAATAAGCGCTATGTGTTAGCAGTGACTCTAGGAGTAGTACTCGCAAATTTCATGTCACCAACGTGGATATTAGATGTACCTATTGGTGGAATTGCGACATTTCTCGTTTTAATTCTTTGCCGAAGAGTAACGAAAAATATAACAAATGATATTGTGAAAATGGTTATAACTGCATTGATTTTTGCTATATCAATGTTCACAGTTGCAGGACAATTAACAATTCTCTATGATCTTCCGTTTTGGGCAACCTGGTTTACAGTAGGTGTTGGAGAATTGCTATCCATGACTGTTGGTGGTATGACTATTTATTTATTAAATAAAAAAATTGATTTGACGAAATAAATTGAAGAGAAAGCAAGTCATCATTAAAAGGTGACTTGCTTTTTTGATTTTATAAGAGAAACTGGCCTGTAATTAGTTGTGGTATGAACATTTTGGGAAGCCTCACTCGCTCAATAAATCCTTTTCTACTTTATCAGATTTAATTAATCCCCCTCACTTCCTCATTTCACTAACACGAATTATCGGCTAACCAACATTGACAGGAAGACTATCGCTAATTGATCCCACAAGCCAGCACCGTGAGCGAGATTATTACCAACACGATCAACTAGTTTGTAATGTTCTTGCCCCGTTGCCTATAAGTGTTGCACCACGAACATTTCCATTCCAAACAGATAAGCTCCCATAACCATGAAATTTCTGCATTTAAATAAAATCTATATGAGAAATCAAAAATTGATTATATTTAACATCTTCTTACACCAAACTAATGGAAAGGCTTAGGAAGGTGATGGAATGAAGCAAAAGCAATATAGTGCAGGGGATATAGTTTTCATTTTTTATCAACATCCATCTATTCAGCAAGTAGTAAACATACAGGAAGCGGCAGTGGTGAACAATCCTGATAATCCAAATGAACTGGGGCTACTTCTCTTTGATTCGTATTATCCACTAACAAACGATATGTTAATATTTACGAGCGAAATGGATGCTGAGCAAGCTTATCACCAATATTTTCATTGATAGAGGCTTACAATAAGTAGTTCATTAGCATTGATTTTCCTACATTAAAAAGTGCATTTTCAACACTATAATGAGAGAAGACGTAATAAGTTTTCTCTCTAAATCTTATTCTATAACTAACTGCGTTATATATGGTTCAATATATCTGCTATCTAATCCATCCGGTAAATTTAATAGTGAGAAATATTGCATTGTCTCTGATTCTTTATAATCAATAACTAAATTGCCTTTAACATTTCTTGTATAATAGACTGCCGTAACTGAGTAAAATTCATCCCCATTCGGAACTTTAAGATAATACTCTGGACCAGAAAAAATATCTAATAACTTTAGGTCCGCTATAACCAATCCTGTTTCTTCTAACACTTCTCTTTTTGCGGTATCTTCTAAGCTTTCTCCTAATTCCATTAAACCACCTGGAAGACCCCAACCTCCATCGTATCTTTTTTGTAATAACACTTCATTTGCGTTATTAAGAATTAATACAACTGAACCAGGTAAAATGATGGGTTGGTGTCCTACATATTGTCTTAAAAATTTATAATATTCCATAGTTACACTCATTTCTTTAATTGTTTTTATACTTATATATATGAATTATCTAAATAACAAAAAAATCCTCCTTTAATTTGTATAATCCCAATCTTGGTGGTAACGCTAACAGTGATAGGAATGAAGAAGGGGAGAATACAATATGGACTCATTTCAACCGAATTGTTGGTCGGAGCATGAAGAACTCAAGGTTGTTATGCTTTGTGCACCTTCAAAATTAGATGTACCAGATTTAACAATAGCTGAAAATGTAGGATGGGATGCTGCTGTTAATCATGTAAAAGCAATGGAAAATTTCATGGAATTTAAGACAGCGCTAGAAAATGCGGGTGTCAAGGTTATTGATTATTCGAAAGAGCTAACAACTGATCAGAAAACAGTAAGTGAGCAGCTTATTAATAGATACTTTGTACGCGATCTTGCCTGTGTTATAGGAAATAGTATTTTCCTTGGAGAGGCAGGTAGTTCGCTAAGGCGTCCAGAGTATCCACATGCACACTCATTATTAGAAAAGTGGTTTCCAGAAAAAAATTTAAAAGTTAAACAACCTTCGACTGCTTTAGAATGTGGAGACGTGCTGATTTTAAATAAAGATGCCGTACTTATTAATATTGGGATGAGGACAACATTAGAGGCTGTGGAAAGTATCAAGGATCGTATCTTCCAAGAAGGATTTTCGGAAATTGCGATCATTGATTTGCCAAGACGCTCCGATACACTTCATTTAGATATGAATTGTAATGTGACGAACGCTAATCTGCTAATAGCTAAAAACTTTATGCGTTATTTTCCTGTTCATGTATTCACAGCTGAAACAAATCGTTTTGAAATGACTGAGCAATTTTTAAATCACCATGGCTTTGACGTTTACTGGCTTGAAAAATATAACACAATCCCTGATATTAATTTTATCAATCTTAATCCCGAAACACTGTTAATTAGTAAGCAAGCAACGAAGCAGCAATGGACGAAGCATCCACTATTGCAAAAGAAGAATTTGATAGAAATTGATGTCACAGAGCTTGAAAAAGGCGGTGGTGGCATTCGTTGCATGACATTGCCATTGTTAAGAAAGTAGCAAAAAGGTAGGAGGGTTGATCAAAATGACATCTAAAACAAGTAAAGGGAGGTTGTCTTGGTGGCAGCTTTCACTTCTCGGTATAGGTTGTACACTAGGAACAGGATTTTTTCTTGGGACAAGTATGGCCATTCATAAAAGTGGTCCTGCTGTTGTGATTCCTTTTTTGTTAGCGGCAATTGCTACGTATATTGTCTATGATGCTCTTGTTAAGATGTCAGTTGATAATCCAGATAAGGGTTCATTCCGTACTTATGCAAAGCAAGCTTTTGGCAATTGGGCAGGATTTAGTAATGGCTGGATTTACTTGATTTCTGAGATGCTCATTATGGGTAGCCAATTGACGGCGCTTGGTATTTTCACAAAACTGTGGTTTCCAACGCTTCCATTATGGGTTGCTGCGTCTATTTATGCTGCACTTGGATTAGCTGTTATTCTTACGGGTATGAAGGGCTTTGAAAAATTTCAAAATATTTTTGGTGCGTTAAAGGCAGCAGCGGTTGTGATGTTTATTATAGTAGCGGTTGTCTTACTAATAAAAGGATTTAATTCGGAATCAACGACACTCGATTCACTGCATGCAAATTATGAAGAATTTTTCTCACAAGGTGTGAAAGGACTATGGCTTGGGCTGCTATATGCCTTTTATGCATTTGGTGGGATTGAAGTTATGGGATTAATGGTCATTGATTTAAAAAATCCTAAAGAAGCACCGAAAGCTGGAAAAGTCATGATTATTACTATAACTGTCATTTTTATAATGGCTATTATGCTTGCTTTGGCGCTTGTTTCTTGGAAGGACTTTAATATTGAGGAAAGCCCATTTATTACAGCGCTTAATGGCTATCACATTCCTTTTTTTGCAGACATTTTTAATGGCGTGTTAATTATTGCAGGTTTTTCAACAATGGTCGCCTCTTTATATGCGGTTATAACGATTCTCATTACATTGGCAGAGGATCATGATGCTCCAACGGCTTTGGCGAAAAAAGGGAAGATGAAGATTCCATTTCCTGCATTTCTCTTTTTAGCTAGTGGTCTAATCATCACTATTGTTATAGGCTTTCTTATGCCAGAAAAAATTTTTGAATATTTGGTTACTGCTGCAGGCTTAATGCTAATTTATAACTGGCTCTTTATATTAGTGACATATAGAAAGCTAATGGAGCTGTCAAAGTGGGAGCATGTGAAGAATAGTATCGGGATGTTGCTCATTGTAGTGACGGTGTCTGGGACGTTAGGGGAAAAAACAAGCAGACTCGGTTTTTTCGTGAGCCTGCTTTTTATCATCATCATAGGAATTGCGACTTGGATTGTCATGAAAAGGCAAAAACACGGTAAGAATGTTTAACTTCTTTCAGCGGGTGTCCAAACATCTGTACCTGTCGCTGCGCTTTCGGTACAAAAGACATCCGCTGAAATAGAGGAACTCAGTCTAAGAACGCCACGTGCTGTGGCAATTTATCTGTGTAAAAGCGAAGCGACAGTAATAGGGTTTTATCTGTGCAAAGCGCAGCGGCAGCAACAATACACGACTGAGTAACCAACATCATGCTGCTGTCGCTACGCTTTCGCGCAAAAAACATCATGCTGCTGCCGCTTCGCTTTCGCGCAAAAAACATCTGTTGGCCCAAAGCCTCCGGCGGATGTCACGGAATCGGAAAGGAGTTCTTTCTGCTAGCACAAAGCCAATTCCGGACACAATAATACCGAGGCATAATTGATTATTGTTCTTTGTTCTGCAGAGAATGTTGCATTCGTAAAAAAGGACATTTCGATGCACTACTATTATCATCACTTAAAAAATACTGCTTCCATTCATAACTACCTTCTTGCCCATACCATTTTAAATCACTATGAGCTGGAATAGCATCGTATTCGTTAATACGTTGACGAATAAGCTTCTTTAACTTTCGACCAAAGACAGTAGAGTCGTTCATTTCTTCAAATATCCAGCGTGGCTGAAAGGCCATTAATAAAGTAGAAAAATTACGACTCTTGCGCAATTTATGTGCGGGCGTTGCACAAGATACAAAATAAGGCTCACCGTTAAAACAAAATTCCCATTCATGCTGCGCTGGATCGGTTGGAATTTCCTTTGGCCAATCGATATCATCGAATTTCGTCAAATTGTTTAAAACAGACCAAAATAAATTTCTGTAATCTTCAACATCGAAATTTTTATGCATATCATTAGGGGTTTTGAAGAAAATGGTATGTGTTGTATATTTACCAAACGTTTTAGCGCACTTATCATATTCCTTTAAGCATCGTGCTAACGTCTTTATCGATTGCTCCTCTCGTGGATCTCCGATAAAACTATAGCGAAGCTCGTTCGATAAAAAACCTTTTCTAGCTGGAATACAGGGAAACGTATTTGCTTCATCTGCAACCATGGCAGCGAAGTCGGTATATGCTGACTGTTGCCATAATGGAAGTGTTACAAAATGTTCTTCTATCCACTTCCTGTCTAACACTGCTACTTCCACTTATGTCTCCTCCTTCTATACATCTTTATACTATTAAAAAAAGTGTAAATAGGTGACGATGTAAAGCCATTAACGTTTTCTAAATGGCGAAAGTAGGGGGATCTACACTAAATACTTCCATTTTTACTTTTTTGAATTGAAAATAATGATCTTATTCTTAATAGCTCTTTAGTAAGCTCGTAATCAAAAAACGCATATAATATTCCAGGGCATCTCCGGTACGATAGACGTATCAACTAAAGGAGGTGCTTGTCTTATGCCAACAAACAAATTAACCATTCCTGTCAAACTTGATCCCCTCCAACTGAAACATGAAACATCTACATTTCCTTCTTCCATCGGTAAGCGTCAAATAGCGCCACCTGAATGAAAAGGTGGGTGCTATTTGACGCTTATACTTAAAGTTAGTAGGTGTTTATTTTGTGTGTAGTTAATTTGGCATTCAGTCTATTTTTCTAGTAATTTAAAATATCAATCATTACTAACTAATCAAGTTTAAAAATTATCTCCACCAATTGATAATTATCTCCAACGATTAGTAGTTGATTAAGCGATTAGTTTGTATACTGAAGAACGAAAGTAGGTGAGAATCTGTCTCAATTAGAACCAATTCAGCATTTTTATAAAAAGAGAGAACTTGGGATTGTAATCCTTTTTTCATTTGGTAAAGCATTCTCATTTGTTTTGTCTTTTTATCTGATTTACCTTGCAATAAGTAATGGGCAGGAGGAGATTTTCGGATATAGTTTGTCCTTACTTTTGGTAATAATTATTCACTTTATCTGTTTAAGGCTAGAACGACTATTTGTTCATAAGGTAGCGTACCAGTATATACGTGATTTACGTATAGCTACTTTAGAAAAAATCGAGAAGCTTCCTTTTGAAATCGTTGAAAAACAGTCAAGAGGTCATATGTTGCGTCTAATATTAGATAGAACAGAGCAACTTGAGAAAATTATTGCCCA
The DNA here is from genome assembly GCF_047737915.1 of Lysinibacillus sp. NPDC056185. Classification (NCBI taxonomy): domain Bacteria; kingdom Bacillati; phylum Bacillota; class Bacilli; order Caryophanales; family Bacillaceae; genus Lysinibacillus; species Lysinibacillus sp. NPDC056185. Next base: position 327,389 of record NZ_JBLLLQ010000001.1, on the reverse strand, counting down.
TCAAATGCCACAAGCATTATATGTCATTATGATGCCATTGATTTCAGCTGTTTTATTAATAGGAATTGACTGGAGATTTGCTATTTTAGCAATGTTCCCATTACCGATTGCCCTATATATTCAATTACGCAAAAATCCTCAATTGTTCATTGTGGGTGAACGCTATGCAAGTATTAGCACAACGATGCAAGAACGAAATGTTGATTTTACGGAAAGTTTAACGTATTTACAAAGCTTCCGTGTAAGAGGCAAGGAATTGGATGCACTTCAGCAATCCTACACGAATTATCAAACAGTCTGGCAGGAAATGAGTCGAGTAAAAATTCCTCGATTTATTTTATATGTAACGATCGTCGAGGGGGCACTCCTAAGCTTTATTCCTGCAAGTGTTGGTTGGGATGTGTCTGTCACCTTATTTTATGTCGTATTTATATTGGGGTTAAATATTTCGATTCCGTTCCGTGAATTTGCAAGCTTTGGACATCAATTTACCGAAGCAAAGCAAATTCAATTGGAGGTTCAGCAGTGGCTTCAGAAACCAGATATGCTATTTGGTTCTAGCAATACAATCACAAAGAGCGATCTTACCTTAGCTGATGTCGGTTATACATTTGATGAAAGTACGCAAATCGGACCGGTGACCTTCTCGACAAAAGCGAATAATTTTGTCGTTTTAAAAGGGAAATCAGGTAATGGGAAGTCAACTATTTTAAAGATATTGGCTGGACGATATCAAGGTACAGGTACATATGAAATAGATGGTGTTCCGGTGAAAGCCTATAGCGAACAAGCACTACGGAATGGTATATGGTTTGTTCCACAAACGAGTCAATTTTTCCATGAAACGCTTCTATTCAATTTAACGCTTGGAAAGATGGTGTCGGAGCATACGCTTCAACATGTTCTCAAAATTGTAGAGTTAAGCGAACGTGTTAGCACATTGCCTGAGGGACTAAAAACCTATATGAATGACTCTAAAGTTATCTTCAGTGGTGGAGAACTACAGAGAATAGCCTTAGCACGTGCAATTCTACAAGATGTACCACTTATTTTATTGGATGAGGCGACAGCAGCAATTGATGAGGCAATGGAAATTCGGATTATTGACCAATTTAAGCAATTGCCACATACCTTTATTAGCATTGCACATCGACAACAACATATACACCAAGCAAATCTTCAAATACAGATTGGAAGAGAAGTATGAATGCATTACAACAATTTAAAAAACAATTACTTATTCGCTCCTTTATCGCTAGTTTGATTGCACTGTCACCATTAGTAATTTTAGTATTGCTTTTATCAAATATGTTGGACATGACCTTTGGAGCAAGTGTAGTTGTGATGGGTATAGCGTTTGGTTGTATTTTTTTCAGTGGTGTATATGAGCAACGCTGGATTCAATCACAAGGAACGGCAGTACTTCAATCCCTTAGACAACAAATTGTAGAGCATTTGTTAAACTTACCGATGAAGATTCATCAGGAAAAAGGCAATGCAGGACATTGGCTCACACAAACAATTGATGTAATGGAAATCACTTATACTCATCTAATGCCAAATGTGATGAAAGAAAAAATTAACTTGTTTCTAATTTTACTGTTGCTATGTTTAATCGAGTGGCGTGTTGCGATTCCGTTTGGCCTGCTCTTATTTTTTCTTTTTCGTTATCAAAAGAAAATTGAAAAGAAAATGCAATTTTACGGCACACAGCGAAAGCTTCATTTCGAACAAATTCGTAAACATACCTTGGAATATTTAGAGGGAATTGAATCGATATTTTGTCAGGGCACACCCGTTGTAAGAAATCGCTTAACTGCTAGCTATAAGGAATTTTATCAAACAAGCATTCAAACAGAACAGCAAGTTGCACCTTATTCTACACGTTTTTATATGGCCTTAACCTTTATGTATATTGGAAGTGTAGTTGCTGGATTTTGGCTTATTAGTCCTCAACAGCTTAGTAGTCTAGTTTTATATGAGATTATTCTTTTTTATCTGTTACATACAGCTCTTCAACTTAAGGAGGCAAGTGATGGTCTAGCTTACTTTACAGCCGTTGAGAAAGAATTAGCACAATGGCTAAAACAGCAAGTAGCTGAAGATAAAAATGGAACAGCTTTAGAAGCTGATGTTACATTATCTAGCTTTACATTCCAAAGAGAAAACTATTCGCTTCAACTTCCTATAGCAAGGCTATTAGGTGGTGATCATATTATGATTACTGGTGAAACTGGGGCAGGTAAAACAACGGTTTTCCAGTTAATTTATGGCTTGCTAGCAGATGCCAATATTTCTATTAACAATCAGTCAGTTACTTCGATTTCTCCAACGGTCAAAAGCAAAACAATCCATTTTGCATTGCAGCATATGCCTATTTACAGTGGGACTGTAAAACAATTACTTATTTGGGCGAATCGCGATGCAACAGAGGCGGAAATGATACAGGCTTTAAAAGCTATGAAGGTGGACTTTTTAGGTGACGATCCACTTGAAAAATGGATTGGAAAAGGGGGCAGGCAATTATCCGGTGGTGAGCAGCAACGGATTCGCTTAGCACAAGCTTATTTAAGCGGTGCAACGATTTATTTGATGGATGAAATGACGAGTGCATTGGATCAGGCTACAGAATTAGAGATACTAGAAGCATTTTTAACACATAAAAAGCTTGCGATAGTGTTATTTATCACACATCGTACAGCTATCAAACCTTACTTTAATCGTTTTTTCACTATTGAAGATGGAAAATTTCGAGAAAAGCAGGAATTGACTTTTTAATTGAAAATGATTATCATTATCGATTTAAAGACTAACTAGTAAATTAGGTGTAAAAAATGAATACTTCTATAATAGATGTTTATCTTCCACATTTTCCTATTTTAAGTGACAAAGAAGTGAAAGTGCTTACGATTCCAAATGAATATGGAAATGGTGAATTATTATTCTTCACATCTCTTAGTGGCTTTGAGGTGATTGTGTCGTCATTTAATTTTATGAAACCATACTGTTTTCCTTTTCACTGGTCGAATCAATTAATTGAGCTAGTCATCCCACTAAAAGGACAGCGAGAAGTGCAAATGCAAGACAAAATAATGCTCGTACCTTGTGACAACTCTTATTTAAATTATTTACAAGAGTTTGAAGGGGAGGCTTATTTAAATACGGGTGACTTTTTAAGTATATCAATTTGTATCCCTATTAAATGGTATGAGAATTGGGTTCAGAAGCAAGGATTCTCCTCGCTACAATTTCATGAGATGATCCAGCAGCAAATGATTTCACGTTTAGAAAATCCCATAACAGCCAGTTTAATCCGTCAGGCAAAGCATATTAAGCAGTTGCTATTTCAGCCTAGAATCGACGAATTAAAAATTGAAGTTGCCATTTTACAATTAATTGATATGTATTTTACACAGCAGTTCAAAATGCTACGCTCCATTGGTACCTTACGCGCAGATGAAGTGAAAAAAATTCAACTGGCCCAGGATATTTTGGTGAATTTAATGGATAATCCACCATCAATCGCCGTTTTAGCAAATCAGATTGAATTGAATGAACAAAAATTGAAGCAAGGTTTTAAAGAAGTTTATGGTCAAACACCATATAAACATTTAAAAGACGTACGAATGCAGCGTGCATATTACTACATTACAGAAAGGCATATGAGTGTGACAGAAACTGCTCTGACAGTTGGCTATCAAAATATTAGCTATTTTTCACAGCTCTTTTATGAATATTTTGGAGTCAATCCATCCCAATGCTTAAAGGAGAAATAGACAAATGAAAAAGTATTTATTATTCATCGTGTTAACGCTTATGTTAGCAGCATGTAAAACTAACGAAGCTAGCACTTCTGAGGCAACAACGGATACAAAAGCAGAGGAGACATCAGAAACACGGATTGTTGATTTATCAGGATCGACAGAGGAATTTCTAAAGTTAGGTGTAACCCCTGTTGCAAGTGGTAACGTAGATATGGCGGATCATACTCAGTTTGCTCCGTTAATTAGCGAACTGCTAAAGGACACAGTCAATGTAGGATGGTATGGTCAACCAGCTAGCCCAGAAGTCGTAAGTGGTACAGCACCAGATAAAATTTTTATTACTCAAAGACAAGAAAGTATAAAAGAAAGCTTAGAAAAAATTGCACCTGTAGTGGTTGTTCCTCATATGTACTATGAGTTTGAAGAGCGATTCCGTTTTATTGCTAAAGAGGTAGACAAGGAAGAAGAGATGGAAGCTTGGTATGCTAATTATAAAGAACAAGCGGCAGAGCTAGGTGACAAAGTAAAAGCTAAAGTTGGCGCAAATAAAACATTTATGGTAATGGAAGCAACAGCTAAAGAACTTCGTGTTTATGCTTCTGCCGGTTTAGCGGATTTATTATTTGAAGATATGCAACTTAAAGCAGACGAAAACACACCAGAACCAGATGGCTGGGGCGGTAAGGTTGTAAGCTTAGAAGTATTATCACACATTAACCCTGATTATATTTGGATGATGAAAGATAATCATGAAACGGTTATTGATGGATTAGACCTATGGAAAAATTTAAATGCCGTGAAAGCAGGAAATGTATATAGCATTCCGAGTTCACAAAACTATAATGAATCATTCAGTGCGTTCGGTCGTGAAAATCTATTAAAAGTAATTGAAGAGCAAATGTTAAAGTAAAATGTCTTGAAAGAGAGTGGTTTTTATAATGGCAGTACTTACGATAGATCATGTTGATATAGGCTATTCCTCATCCCCCATCGTAAAGGATTTAAGTGTTGAAATACCAAAAGGTAAAATTACTACACTAATTGGTCCTAATGGTTGTGGGAAATCCACATTATTAAAAGCAGTTGCACGATTGCTAAAAATCCAACAAGGTGCAGTGTATCTGGATGGGAAAGCTTTGCATGAAATGAATACAAAAAGTATCGCAAAACGTATGGCCATTTTACCACAGTCAGCGATAGCACCTGGGGGATTAACCGTAATAGAGCTTGTGTCATATGGTCGTTTTCCATATCAGAGTGGTATAGGGACATTACGTAAGGAAGATTACGATTATATTCACTGGGCTATTGAAGTAACGGGCTTGAAAGAATATCAAGATCGATCGATTGAAGCACTATCTGGTGGACAAAGGCAACGTGTCTGGATTGCGATGGCACTTGCTCAAGGAACCGATATTTTAATATTGGACGAGCCGACAACTTACCTCGATTTAGCGCATCAGCTAGATGTGCTATTACTTTTAAAAAAGTTAAACGAGGAAGAAGGGCGCACAATTGTCATGGTATTGCATGACTTAAACCACGCGTCACGCTTTTCAGATTTTATGATGGCGATTCGAGATGGACAACTTGTTGTTAGTGGGAGCCCGCACGAAGTCATGACAGAGGAAAATCTAAAAGAAATTTTTAATATTAAAGCATATATGGCCGTTTGTCCATATAGTAATAACCCAATATGTTTAACCTATCATACGGCCAAAATGTAAATTTGGTCCAGGTATAACTAAAAAGAGTGGAGTAGATTTATGGAAGTACCAAATCTTGAACAGACAAAAAACATACATAATCGAGCGTATCCATTGCGTGCAGTTACGGCATTGGTTGTCGGTATTATAGGGCTTGTGATAGTAATCGCTTTATCGATCTCATTTGGAGTAGCTGATATTTCAATTGAAACGGTTTGGCAGGCAATATTTTATTATTCTGCTGCGCTACCAGAGCATCAGGTAATATTTGATATTAGAATACCTCGGGTAATTGGTGCTGCATTAGTAGGTGCTAGCTTTGCAGTTGCCGGTGCAATTATGCAAGGGATGACTCGTAATCCATTGGCTGATTCAGGTTTACTTGGGCTAAATGCAGGAGCAACATTTATGTTAGCTATTTGCTTTGCATTTTTCCCTAATACCCCCTATATTTACTTGATTTTATGGTCGTTTTTAGGGGCAGGCTTAGGTGTAGCAATCGTTTATGGGATAGGCTCGTTATCAAAGGGCGGTTTAACCCCTATGCGTTTGGTACTAGCAGGAGCAGCTGTAAGTGCATTATTAGGTGCATTAGGCGAAGGAATAGCTCTTTACTTTCAAATTGGTCAAGATTTAGCATTTTTTTATGCTGGTGGAGTTTCAGCTACAAAATGGAGTAATCTCCAAGTACTGATTCCATGGCTTCTACTTGCCTTTATCGGAGCACTTATATTGTCGCGCTCAATTACCCTTTTAAGCTTAGGTGATGAAATTGCAGTTGGACTAGGCCAAAAAGTAGGTGTCGTAAAATTCTGGGGCCTACTTATTGTTTTAGTATTGGCTGGTGGAGCAGTTTCAGTTGTTGGAGCTGTAGCGTTTGTTGGATTAATCGTACCACATTTGACACGATACATTGTTGGCTATGATTATCGATGGATTATTATTTGTTCTATAGTTTATGGTGCGCTATTAGTCGTGTTGGCAGATTTTTTGGCACGGATTATTAACCAACCATATGAGGTGCCGATTGGTGCGCTCATTTCATTAATTGGTGTTCCATTTTTCCTTTATCTTTCTCGTAAAGGTGGGAAAGAACTATGAGACAACTTTATTTAACAGAGGGTCAGGAAGTGGCTAAAAAACGACATAGCCGTATAGTAATGTTTTTTCTAGTACTTATTATTATCGTTTTTATGATAAGTCTGAATGTAGGGGTATCAAAGCTTTCAGTAGGTGAGGTAGTTAAAACGCTATTTAATCAGGGAACTGCTCATCAAGAACTTGTTTTATTTGATTTTAGATTGCCTAGGATGCTAATCTCGATTTTAGTTGGAATGGGATTAGCAACAGCAGGTGCTGTTATGCAGGGAGTTTCCAGGAATGCTTTAGCTGATCCAGGGATTTTAGGGATTAATGCAGGTGCAGGACTTGCTATTATGCTATATATTTCATTTTTTCCAGCTACAGCAGATGTCCCTGTATTCGCTTTGCCCATTATCGCGATTATTGGAGCAGCAGGAACCGCTTTGATTATTTACATGTTGTCCTATAAACGACATGAGGGTATTTCACCTATGCGACTACTTCTAACAGGAATTGCAGTAGCAGCAGGGATTAGCTCGTTGATAATTGTCTTAACATTAACGCTTACCCCCGATAAGTATCAATTTTTAGCGACTTGGTTAGCTGGTAGTATTTGGGGGTCGAATTGGAAGTTTGTCATGGCGTTACTACCATGGATTTTGATTCTACTTCCACTCATTTATGTTAAGTCAAATGTGCTAAATGTCCTCAATCTAGGTGATTCACTTGCAACAGGATTAGGCACCTCAATCGAACGTGAGCGCAGATGGTTGTTATTAGCTGCTGTTGGTTTAGCAGCGTCTAGTGTGTCTGTAAGTGGTGGTATTGGCTTTGTCGGTCTAATTGCTCCACATGTTGCCCGACAATTAGTTGGTGCAAAACATCAAATTTTGTTGCCAGTTGCTGCTTTGGTTGGTGCATTATTAGTTTTAATTGCAGATACAATTGGTCGGGCAATTTTACAGCCTTCAGAGGTACCAGCAGGGATTGTTGTTGCAGTTATCGGTGCACCATATTTTCTTTATTTGTTAACTAGATTAAAAGAGTGATAGAAATGCAAAGTATAAGCGGGAGCGTCCAAAAGACAGACAGCTCCAAATATTTCTAGATAACTATCTGTTTAAGGATTTTGCTTCTCATTCGTTATTTTAGCAGGCTCTACCCGTAGTTCCTGTTACATTGAATATATGGTGGATATAGGCATTGTTAAAAATAAAAAGTCTCCTTATAATTAGAGCTAAGGTACGTAGTTCTGTCCATCACCTAATAACGAGGAGATAAGTTATGAATATAGTTCAAGCAAACACTATTTCACCAGCTATTAGAAAACTACTTTCTTTTGCAACTTCGGATGAAAAAGTTCAACAAGAGTATGAAAAATATATACTTTTATCGAATAGGACATTGTATAGCATTGAATTCGAAGGTGAAATTGCTGGTTGTATTGGTATAGAACAAATCAGCTTATCAGAGTGCGAGATTAAGCATATTGCTGTATTAGCTGATCAAAGAGGAAAAAACATTGGGAGTAAAATGATTAATTTTATAGCAAGTAAGTACCCATCAATTGTTGCTGAAACAGATTATGAGGCCGTAGATTTTTATCGACGCTATGGTTTTTTCATAACTAGCCTAGGAGAGAAATACCCAGGTGTAGAACGCTTTCTATGTCAATTTAATAAACAATGAAAAAACCTGCATTGCTTTTCCTAATGAAAAGCAATGCAGGTTTTTTATGATTTTGGATTAAAAACCTTTTGGTCAAGAATGTTTAATGCATTATGAATGTCATCTAAGTCTTTTTTAGATGCATGTTGAATAAGCTGTTGAAAACGCTCTTCTATACAGGCAAATGCTTCTCCCATTATTTTTTCTCCATCCTCTGTAAGGCAAACATAGTGCTTTCTTCGATCTTCGGTATCACTAATTTTTCCGATAAATTTTCTTTCCTGTAATTTACGTAATTCACGGCTTGTATTAGGTAAGGACATATGCTGACAATCACTAATTTCAGTAGGCGTAACTGGTTGGCTTACTTTTATATATTCTAGAATTTTATATTGTACAGGTGTAATATTATCGATTTTAACGTTTTGAGTTAGTTCATGTGTTACTTGATGTACCGCTGTTGTAAATGCTACAAACTGATTAAATAATTCTTTTTTGTCCAAACGTGACCACCTCTTATTGAAAAGATAACAAAAAACTTATCTTAAAACAATTATCATTTGACAACTAAAATCAGGCAGTTTATTATTTAGTTATCAAATGATAAGTAATGGAGGGTGCATGATGAACACATTAATTATTTATACATATCCCAATCATAAAAGTTTGAATTATGCTTTTTTACAGGAGGTTAAGAAGGGCTGTAATGACAATCCTTTCATAAAGGATATTCAAGTACTAGACTTATACGAGGAGCAATTTGATCCGCTTTTAGTATTCCATGAACATAAACGCCGTCGTGATATGTTTCGTGATCCAAAACTTGAGAAATATCGAGAACAAATTAGGTGGGCTGATAAAATCGTTTTTGTTTATCCGATATGGTGGGGAAGGCCACCAGCAATGCTTCTAGGGTATATTGATCAATTGTTTTCGGCCAATTTTGCTTATAAAGATAAAAAAGGACTATTTCCTGAGGGGCTTCTTAAAGGAAAATCAGTGGTGTGTATTTCGACAATGAAGGGGCCAACAAAATATCCACTATTATGGCTAAATAATGCTCATAAAATATTAATGAAAAGAGCGTTATTTAATTTTGTTGGCATTAAACAAGTGAAGTTTTTTGAATTTGGCAACATGGAGAGTGGGAAGGGGAGACAAAGCAGAAGACTCGAAAAAGTTTATCAATATTTTAGAAAAATAGTTTACTAGTTCATCTGCCTAATAGACTCGTGCGGACGAAGATTGAATCTTCTATTCGTTTGCACGAGTCTGATCTATTTCTACTGGCAGTGTTACAAAAAACGTTGTATATTCAGCAAGCTTGCTTTCAACAGTAATGGTTCCGTTATGCATATCGATGATTTTTTTCACAATAGATAGTCCTAAACCACTGCCGCCATTCTCAGCCGTCCTTGATTGGTCAGCCTTATAAAATCGCTCAAATACATGCTTTTGTTGTTCCGTTGTTAAACCGATACCATTATCACGAATGGCAATAGTGATCGTGTCCATTTGTTTTGTCATTGATATTGTAATAGTGCCAGTAGTTGGCGTGAATTTAATGCTATTGCTTAGTAAATTCATCCATACTTGATTCATTAAATCTTCATCAGCCATTAGCGAAATGTTTTCTAATTGCATATCGATGTCGATATTTTTAGCTAGCCAATTTGGTTCAAGTGCTAGTACGACATTACGCAATTGCTTATCAAGTCGGTAATGCCTTGGCTCGAAGGGGTGGTGTTGTGATTCTAACGACGTTAGCTTTAGTAAATTGTCACTAATTTTTGATAGTCGATTACTTTCCATCTCAATGATTGTTAAATAATGCTGTCGCTTATCCTCAGGGAGGTCTATGTTTTTCAATGCTTTAGCAAAGCCGTTAATAGATGTTAGAGGCGACTGAATTTCATGAGATACATTCGAAATAAATTCTTGGCGCATTCTTTCCATTTCGCCTAATTCGACTGCCATATGGTTGATGCCATGTATTAATTGACCAAATTGATCTTCGTCATCTGCTTTAAGATCTAATTTGACAGAGAAATCACCTTTAGCAATCCGGCTTAATGCATCTACAATCGTATTCCAATAGTTCCGTTGTCTTTTTAGCCCAATTAAAAAGGTGATGATGACTGAGCAAGCAAAGAGAACAAAAACACCAACTACGGTCCATAATTGAAGCCAGAAACCTTGTGGATGTTTGCCTAACCAATCATAAATCCAGGACGTTATGTGGTAGGAAATAAAGGCAAAGACGATGCTAATGATAAGAAGAAGCATTAAAGTTAAAAAAAGCTTTAAAAAATTTTTTAGTCTTCTCATGAAACAAGTTCCAATCGATAGCCTAGGCCGCGAATTGTACGAATAGAAAATCCGCTTGTTTCTTGAGGGAAACGTTGACGAAGTCTTTTAATGTGAACATCGACTGTTCGTTCATCACCTTCATAGTCGTATCCCCAAATTTCTTCGATTAGCTGTTCACGTGAAAAAGTTTTTCCAGCATAGCTTGCTAACGTAAATAATAGTTCAAATTCCTTTAAACGAAGTGTTAAAGATTCACCGCTATACAAGACTTCATGTGTATTACGATTTAACTTAATATTGCCGGCTTCCACAAGTTGAGATAGGGAAATATGGTATCTTTTAAGTATTGATTTCACACGGACGATCAGCTCTGCAGGCTCAAATGGTTTAACAAGATAATCATCTGTCCCAAGATGAAAACCCTTTACCTTTTGCGAGGTTTCTCCCTTTGCGGTTAACATTAAGATTGGTAGATTATCATTAAATGAACGAATTTCTTCGCATAATTCCCAGCCATCCATATTTGGCATCATAATATCCATAGTGGCAAAAACTGCCCTCGTGAAATTCGTGCAGGTAATGTTACTTGGAACATTTTCTTGCAAATGGTTAAAAACGCTGGTGCTGTACAACAACCTAATCCTATTACGGATAACAATAAATATCGTGTTTTAACAGGCACATACAGCACAATTCAAGCTGCAGAAAATGTACTTGATGTATTAAAGCATCGCTTTGGTTGGGTTGCGTATATTGAACCTGACGGCAAGTTATGGCGTGTTAAAACTGGTACATTTACAGGTGCCGAAGCTGCAAAAGCAGGAGTAAATAAAATAAAGACGGCTAAACTTGCCCAAATAGCAAATATTGTAGCTGCATAACGAAATAGACCAAGATAGCTATATGCCATCTTGGTCTATTTTCATTTCATTTAACATTTGCTTACGTTCTAAAATCAATTCCATAAACTCTTCTAAATCTTCTTCTAAAGCTGAAACCTTGATAAAACTACGTGCCCTAGAGCGGGAGGTATAGGGGCCGTACAGAGTATACCACAGACGGAAATACTTACTTAACCACAGGGGGACTTAGTGGACAGAAATTAGAGATTTTAAGAAGTGGCTTGATGATGGTGGTTGGCGGTAACAAGCGAAAAAATTGTGACAAAAAGGGTAATATTTGTATTTTATTTAAATAATTACAAATTTCGACAACATTTTCATTTTAATTTTGTTATGGTTATATTGTTCTATTAAATGCAACTTATTAATAGAGAAAACAAATGTAAAAGGAGAGTTAATTATGTTTAAATCAAAAATTGCAAAAATGGTGGGATCACTGGCTTTATCAGGAGCTATACTAATTCCTTCAGTATCAGCGAGTGCATGGACTGAGTATGTTTATGTTAAGGACTTATATCCGGATGCTGTAGATTTTATATTTGTAAATAATGGTTCAAATGACAAGTATGTTATAGTTCAAGAAAGAGGATATGATGGTAGAATATACGAAACAAAGGTAAAATGCGATAAAATGATTGGTAATAAGTGTCAAGTAGCAGTTGAAAGATAGTTCAAAATGTATTAAACATTTGAAGTAAAATATCTAGTGAGGAATGAGTTCTGTATTGTACAAACTCATTCCTTTTAATTTGGTTTGATAAAATGATACTAAGAGCCCCGTCACTAGATGGAGCTTTTAGTATTTATTAGAATGTATAAATGCAAAAAGCCGCATTGACTTATCTCGTTGTTGCCACAGCTGGTGAAGACACAGTGCTGACGTATGCTAATCAAGCACTGAAAACACAAGTTGAAAAATTATTATTAAGTCACCAAAATAAAGACCAGGCGCTCAATTGAAAGTGAGCACCTGGTCTTTTTTTGTTTAATATTCTCTTACTTCAAATGAAGCAATCTTATCATGTACGATATATTCGGTTACTTTTTTATAAGGAGAAATAGTTTTTGTGAATTTGAATGTCGAAGTACCTTGAGAACTTTCAAACCAATTTAAGTAATTGTTTAATACTGCATTAGTAACATCATATTCTTTGGTAATACCGTTCACCAAAGTGATACTAAGAATAGCACTTGATGATTCATTATTTGGTTTTTTAACGATAACTGTAGCAGTTGCAACTAATTCCGTATTTTCAACCTTAGCAGTGATAATTGCTTCGCCTTCACGAATAGCTGTTACAATACCGTTCTGGTCTACAGTCGCAATTGATTCATCACTTGAAGACCAGATTACTTTTTTATTAATAGTGTCTTCAGGCAGGACTGTAGCAGCGAAGGTAGTGGGGCCATTCGGTGTTGATTCATTTAAAACGAATATCTGCGATTGGTTTGAACGTGATGTAGAGGAAACTTTTGGACCGGATGATATGGAGTTTGAAATTGTTGGTCGAAAAGGATATGCCGGAACAATCGCTCAGTTTGAGGATGAGTTCGGTGATGGAACCAGGTACGGAGATAGCAAAGCTCACGAGGATACAAAAATAAGAGTCTTATTAGCTATACATCGTTATTTAGGACGTTATAGCCCACATATCGAAAAGGTAAGCTTTGTAACAGGTCAGCCAATAAAACGGCATAAACAGGCGGAGAAAGAATCGATATTGAAATGTTAAAAGGAAATCATGAAATAAAGGTGAATGGTAAACGCAGAAAAGTATTTATTGAACAGGTGGCCGTAGCTGCTGAAGGTAGTGCAACATTTTGGGCACAACCAAGGATGGTGTAATCCGAACAATCGATATTGGTAGTGGAACTGTTAACGCAGCTACAATAGTTGATAAAAGGCATATTAATAACGCTAGCACCACGTTTAACTTTGGTGTTGAAACAGTTGCAAATAAAAATGACATCCAAAAGATCGCTAGGGGAATCATACGCAATACAACCAAACTGAAATGGGATAAAAAAGACAAAATATTGATTTGTGGAGGTATTACAGAAGGAATCACACCATATATAATAGAACACTACAATAATGCAGAAATCATTAATCCAACAATACATCGTGGAAATGGGGTGACAACTTTACACCCTGTCTTTGCAAATGCTGTTGGGTTTTACGCAATAGCGAAGGGGGCATTTGGATGAGTAACGAAGGTAGGAAGAACAAACCTGTTAGCTTCAACATTACAGATGAACATGATCTTGCACTATTGAAACATGCTGAACAAATCAACCCACTGACTGAAAAACCGCGAAATTTTAGTAAGTATGTTAAAAGGCTAATTGAAGAAGATATGAAACGTGGTCCAGAGAGTGAAATAAGGATAGACAAAAATGAGCCAGTATTGCACGAAGATGAAACTTACTCCATTGAAACAAAAGAAGCTATGAACAGTTTTATATAAAAAAAGAAAGTCATTCATTAGAAAAATAATGAGTGGCTTTTTATGATTCATGTAAATATTAAGTGATTAGGTTTTACAAATTGCACAAATACTAAAGCATGGACATCGAGACATTACAGTTTATAGCTATTTCCTATTTCAAAAAAATCAAAACAAATTGTGACTTTATAAAAATAATCCATTACAAAGAAGAGAAAGGAAATTATGCGTTTTACGGCTTTTACAAATGTAAACGAGGGATTGGGTTAAAGAAAGTTATTTTAACTGAAGACGGAGATGTTATCGACATTTTTTCGCTCTAATATGGAGAATTCTGTCGTAAATTGTAGATACCTCGACATTCCAATATATTACTTCCAGTGCTACCATTAAAATAACAAAAAACCACATCCCAAGTTGCACCTTGAAATGTGGTAATATTCGAGTGACATTCACCCATAAACCAACATTAATTATAAATCAAAACAATTGTAATTAAAAGTGAATGTCTTCATTTTAGGGAGGCAAATGATGGAAATAACAACAAATGAACTACTAAACACATTAAAAACTTTTTCAGAAATATTTAATATACCACCACTTGATTCAAATGATATTGGGCTTTGGTGGGACCAAGTAGTAAATGATATAGAAGTAGAGTTGCTTTATTTATTGTATGAAAACAATGTATTAGGGCGTTGTGATAATGATGTCTTAATATTCATGAACAATCTACTTATAAATCGAATTAATGATCTAGAGATAGTGGTTAACTAAAAATTACATAAAAGTATAAAAAGTCACTCGCGAAAATAACGAGTGACTTTTTTCGTTTTAATGATGCCAAAACGATGCCTAAACTAATAGAAATGAACATAGATTGATAGATTTTAAGAAAGATACATCATGTTTTCAATTGATGTAACATATCAAAAATAAAAGAGTATATGCTGATAAAACCATATACTATATAATATCCATAATAATCATATCCACCTTATCGGAATCCAATTTGGACAGTGCATCCACACCGTCCGTAGCTTCAATTACCTCTAAACCTTCATTTTGTAAAAATACCTTAACTAATTCCCGAATATGCGCATCATCATCTACAACTAATAGTTTTGTCATGCTAACAAATCCCTTCGTTATTCCTCTTTAATACGTAATTGTTGCTTGGCAAACTCTCGATACATATCATGAGTCTCAAATAGAGAATCATGTGTGCCACTGCCCGTAATATGTCCTTTCTCCACAAAAAGTATTTGATCTGCATCTACTACTGTAGAAAGGCGGTGTGCAATTATAAGCGTTGTTCTACCTTGCATTAAATTATCTAATGCTTTTTGAACATAGATTTCCGATTTACTATCTAGACTAGATGTTGCTTCATCCAACATTAATATTTGAGGGTCACGCAAAAGTGCTCTAGCGATAGAGATTCGTTGTCGTTGACCACCAGAAAGCTTAATGCCTCGTTCTCCTACCTCTGTATCAAATTGCTCTGGTAATTCATTGATAAATTGATCGGCGTAGGCCATTTTAGCAACTCTATCAAGCTCTTCATCCTGCACTTCTCTGTCAATGCCATAGCAAATATTTTCACGAATCGTTCCAGATAGCAGCGCACTCTCCTGAGCAACGTAGCCGATTTGGCTTCTCCAAGAATGTAGGGAGTACGTGTTGATAGGGGTTTCTCCAAGTGTAATACTTCCGTTAGTAGGCTGATAATATCTTTCTAACAGAGAAAATGTTGTTGTTTTTCCTCCGCCACTAGGTCCGACGATGGCGGTAACTTTACCTGGTTCAATGGTAAAATTAATATTCGATAAAATTAGGTCTTCTCCATATGCAAAGTCAACATTTTTTACATAAATCGGTTGATCCACTTTTTCTAATGTGTTTCCTTCGAAAATATTTTCTTCCTCATGCTCAAGTAATGCACTAATTCGCTCAGTAGCACCCATTGCTTTTTGTAGCTGTGTAAAGAACATTGTTAATTGGGTCATCGGCATGATGATTTGGATTAAATATAAAATAAATGCCACCATGTCGCCAGCTGTAAGCTCTCCTGAAGAAACTCGTACACCGCCATAACCAATAATAGCCACAAGAACTGACATTAATACAAACGAAATGAGAGGCGAAATAAGAGCATGGATTTTAGACTCTTTTAAACCAAACGTAAAGAGGTTTGTAATGCCTTTCTTGCCACGCTCATATTCAATATTCTCGGCATTTGAAGCTTTTACTAAGCGCGTTTCAGGTAAAACTTGATTGAGAACAGCCGTAAATTTTGCTGTCTCATCTTGCATTCCTTTTGAAATGACAAACATTCGTCTTCCTAACAGCATTAAAATAACCATAGCAAGCGGAACAGCAATCAGCATGACTAAGGTCATTTTCCAGTCTAAGATTAATAGAATGATGGTCGATCCAATAATAGAAATAACGCCTGATAAACAGTTCGCAAGATGTTCCGTAATGAGATCCTTGACAACAGCTGTGTCATTCGTAACACGACTTAATGTTTCGCCTGTATCGTTCTCATCATAATAAGGAATTGGTAAGTGAAGTAGCTTTCTCCAAAGCTGATCTCGTAATTTCGCTACAACATGATGTCCGACACGGTTTAAATAATAAATGGAAAGTCCACCCGCAATAGCCTGCGCGATAAAAGCAATCCCTAATAAAAGTATTTGCCAATAATCAAGGGATGCTAATGAAAAGCCATCGACTAATTTTTTTGTAAATAACGGAACGATAAAGCCTACGCCCGTAGTTGCTAAACTCATTACTAATGCAATAATTAAAAGCCACATCGGCGGTTCAGCCTGTTTGACTAAGCGAACAAAGCGCCGCCATTCCTTCAGTTTTGTCGTATCTTTTGATGCCTCCCGCAAAGTAAATCCTCCTTTAATTTCATCAACAAAAAAATATGAATCTTTTATGTTACTAACTATAGCATGTCAATATGAACTGAATATGAAATGAGAAGGTAATGAGGATAGGTAGCAGGAACATAAAAAACCCACATCAGAAAAACGCGAGAAATCAATGTTTAAAATTGATTTCTCGCGCTTTTAAAAATTTCGACTAGCTAAGTCCTAGCCTCTTTTTAATAGTTATTCTCTTCGATAGAACCAAGTACAAACCCTAATATTCCAAATAAGACCATTAATACTACATATACAGCGATTGCAATCAGCCCCCATATTAAAGCGGATTTAGCGGCTTTAGGCTTATCATTTTTCCATACAAAGTACATAATAATCCCTAAGAGCGGTACACAACAAAAAGAAAGGATATTAATAGCTATATTTGGTTTATCCTCTTGGTAAGTATTATGTACACGAACACCACATTTTGGACAAATTTCTGCTTGTGCCGCAATTTCTTCACTACAGTGTGGACAAAACATATTAAATTATACCTCCTAAAATTAAAAAAATTCCCATTTTCCTACTACTTTTCTTTCATAGCATTTTTTTCCGATTAAATAAGCATCAATTAAAATAGGTAAACCAACAATAATGAATCCTAAAGGAAAAGGAATGAAAAAAATAATTATTGTAGATATAAATAAGCAAAGAAATCCCTTCCCCATTTGATTATTAATGATTTGGCCTACACCAGGTATTAGAAATGTAAGTAATGCAGGAACTAGTGGATGAGTACCTTTTGGAGATTTTTTTAAAATAATCCCGCATGAAGTACACATTTCTTGTAAAGCATTTAATTCATTCCCACAATTCTGGCAGTAATTATGTACTTTGAATTTTCTAACACCACAATTTGGGCAAATTTCTGCCTGTTCTGATAGATTGGATGCACAATAGGTACAAAACATTTTCAGTCTCCTTAGTTAAAAATTAATGAACCAATATATTCTCCTTTTTTATAGAGATAAATAGTTAGATTCCAAAATAAGAGAGCGGCGTGTAAAATCATAAAAACAATACCTATTCCACCGAGTATTCCTGTTACTAATCGCCGATAGTTAGTACTAAGCCATTTATTAAATAATTGTCCCGTTCCGTCTATAATCATAGGAATTGTTAAAATAAGAGCATAAAAAAAAGGTAAAACTTTAAATAACGCCAATATAATGCCAATTACATATCCAATACAAATTCCTGTGCAACGTGCGCAAATCGGAAATTGAACACCTCTATAAAAAAAAGATCGGCTTGGTAATCTATGGCAAAGGAACAAAAATTGAAAATATCGATTCACGAAATCACCTATTTAATCAAGTTTTTCAATAAAAGGAAACAACGAATATAATATACTATAAAAAGGAATATTGGAATGATAAAAATTAATTTTAACATAATTTAGTATAAAATAGTATAAAATGATTGAATAGATAGGGATTTATTCCTATGGAAAATTTCCTGGATTTATCAAGAAGAATGTTTAAAATAAGTTCCTTTTTTTGGAGGGATATCATATAATATTGTAAACCGACAGTCGGTCTATTGGTGTGGTATCTCATTCTATTTGAAAAGTATAAAAGTCACCATGTTGACTTTTGGGGAATCGTTATGTATCATTTGGTAAACATGGTGACTAAATAGAGAGGTGCTACATATGGATTTAAATCTTTTATTGAAGGAATTGCATTTTATGCAGCA
This sequence comes from Lysinibacillus sp. NPDC056185, assembly GCF_047737915.1. Lineage (NCBI taxonomy): Bacteria > Bacillati > Bacillota > Bacilli > Caryophanales > Bacillaceae > Lysinibacillus > Lysinibacillus sp. NPDC056185. Next base: position 308,872 of record NZ_JBLLLQ010000001.1, on the reverse strand, counting down.
AAGTTATGCGACATTGTTTTCAGTTGTCAATAAAGTTCAAATAAGAGGAGATGAATATTTAGAGGTATTAACTTCGAGACAACATATGGCTCTTATTGCCATTGCCCATTTACCAGTAGAAAATACAACGCTCGTAAATATCGCTAAAAAGCTTGGGACAACAAAGCAAACTGCGAATAAGTTAATAACGAGTCTTGTGAAAAAAGGATATGTCCAAACGATACCAAGTAAATTAGATAAAAGATCGATCAATGTCGAGATTACTTCAGAGGGAAAAAAAGCTTTGATTGTTTGTTCGGAGAAGTCTACTTACTTTTTAGCAGATATCTTTAAAGACTTTAAAACTGAGGAAATTGAAACATTGTGGAAGTTATTGCAAAAACTTTACCGTTTTGATGGTGAGGAACTAGATGGGTATGAAGAAACGGTAAATATGGAGATTGAGGAACCAGAACAGATTTCGGACTTCCAAGAGCGAGTTTTAACTGAGTTATTAAAACGACGATATGGAGATGAAGATCGCCATGATTAAAGGAGATAAACCATTTTTTTATCCTCAAAAAGCAAAAGATACTAAGCAGAATTTAACAGAAAAAGTTTATCTTATGAAACGTAAAATAAAGAAATCTGCGTATGAAGTTAAGGAAAAATTTTATCGGATTTCAAAAATTAGTCGTACTGGAAATTATGTATCCATTATCGTGGGGTTCTTATTGCTAATAATGTCTTGGAGTACGCAAATGGAGTGGCTCATTTGGTTAAGTACTATAAGTATTTTTAGTAATGTCTTTCTTCTTACAATACAATTTCTACACTTTCAAAAGGGTCATGAATGTTAAAGGAAGGGGTCTAATGAATGGAATCACAGATTAATAGAAAAGGCTTTTCAACAGATTTTAACCTTATGGTGATTGGGCAAATTATTTCTATTTTAGGGTCTGCGCTTTTAAGGTTTGCCTTATCACTTTATGTACTAGATATTACAGGACGTGCAGATCTTTTTGCAGTACTATTTGCGATATCGAGTGTCCCGATTTTACTAGCACCTCTTGGAGGAGCAATAGCTGATAGGTTTAATCGACGCAATTTGATGGTGATTTTCGATTTTACGAGTAGCATAATTGTGTTTAGTTTCTTCGCAATGCTAGCGATTGGTAATAGTTCCGTTTGGCTTATTGGTGTTGTGATGGTACTGCTTTCCTTTGTTAGTGCTATGTATGCACCTGCAGTGATGGCAAGTATTCCAGTACTTGTAGAAGAGGAAAAGCTTGAGCAAGCAAATGGAATTGTCAATGGTATTCAATCATTGTCTAATGTAGCTGCTCCTGTATTAGGTGGAATACTGTACGGTATGATTGGCTTAAAAGTACTTGTCTTGGCAAGTGGTGTGTTCTTTTTCCTTTCTGCCATATTAGAAATGTTTATTCATATACCATTTATCCGACGAGAGAAGAGCGGACATATTATTCCGACGCTTGTAAATGATTTGAAAGAGGGCTTTAGCTATGTAGTGAAGAAATCTTTTATATTCAAATGTATGATTTTAGCGGCATTATTAAATTTATTATTAACACCGTTGTTTGTCGTGGGGGTACCGATTATTCTCCGTGTTACAATGCAAAGTAGTGATACTCTGTATGGTGTAGGGATGGGGCTAATCGATTTTGCTACAATTTTAGGAGCTTTATCTATGGGATACTTTGCGAAAAAAATGGGTATCAATAATTTATACTTTTGGGTGTTTATCACCGCTTTATTGATTGTTCCAATGGCTCTAGCAGTTACGCCACTCATGCTTCATCTAGGTTTCTATCCGTCTTATACTTTATTTGTTGGTAGTGCGCTTATCATCGCTATGATTCTGACCGTTATTTCAATATATGTTATTACACTTGTACAAAAAGAAACGCCTAATGAAAACTTAGGGAAGGTCATGGCTATTATCATTGCCGTTTCACAATGTATGGCACCAATTGGGCAAATATTGTATGGTTTATTATTTGAAGCGTTTAGTGTTAAAGTCTACGTTCCTATTTTAATGATTAGTATGGCCATGGTAGTGATGGCAATTGTAACAAAGAGAATTTTACGATTTGAAAAGAGCGAGGTAGCAGAATGATTGAAAAGAAATCTGCTACTCTATGTTTTACTCTTCAATAATTCTAAACAAAATTAAATACTGACGATCATTTTCAAATGATTAACCTTTGAGTCCCTTAAAGCACAGCAAAAGGGGCTCTTTTTTATAGATAAAAAAATAGGTGTATTGCTTTGAGGAAATATAGGCATATTTTTGACCGATTAAAGGATCTTTTTGTTGATATTTTACTTATGTGTACCTATTTTTAGTTGATTGTAGCGGAAATCAGCGTATTCTAATCAATTTAAAAGTGGATAAAAATGGTTACTTTAATCCCCTAATAATATATTAATATGGTAAATAATACTTGACCTTCAAGTTAGTTGAAGGTTTACATTGGAGTTAAGAGAGGTGTAATGATTTGAAAAAATATATGACAATTCAAGAATTCTCTGAAAGAACAGGTGTAGCCAAAAGTACATTACGATTTTATGAAACTAAAAATTTACTGTTACCGGAGGAAAGAAGTTCAAATGGCTATCGAGTTTATGCGGATAGTCAAATTGCAACTGTAAAGTTAATATCCACGTTGCGATTAGCAGATGTACCTATACATGAAATTCAAAATTACTTACACGAGCAGGATGAAACGACTCGCCAGGAAATGATGAAAACGTGGATTCAACATATGAAACAAAAACGAGAACTGTTGGATATTAGCTTACGCTATTTAGAAAGTGACCCCATTCGAGATGATATCTATTTGATTGATAAAAATGATGAAAAAATTATTTGGTATACAGCTCAATCCACAACGGGTAAATTTGGAGCTCATTTTGAAAACAGAGCAAATGAATTAAAACAATTAAATATTAGCATTAAAAGTTATTATTTAAATTATTTATCAGGCCAAGATGTAATCAAAGCTCAAATTGGCTTTGGTGTTCCAGCAAATACAAACATAAATGATATAGCTGAAAGTGATTTTATTGAACATATGCCTTCTTGTATATGTCTGGCATTGCCATTTAAAGAACAAATGTCAACGATCAAGGACGGATACGTAAAATTACTTCAATACGCGCTTCAACATAAATGGGTACCGACACGCTCCATTCTTGAGTGGTATCGAGGTGATGATTTTACTCAACTAGATTTATTGTTACCTGTTATACAAATTGAGTAGGGATAAAAGGACTGGGGATAGTTTGAGGGAGGAGCAATATGAAACGATTCATCCGCTTTTGTATGAAAAATACTTTAACAATGATATTAGTAATACCTCTTATTATTGTAGGAGGAATTTATTCATTACAAACATTACATAGTGAGAAGTACCCGAATATTGATATTCCATATTTAACAGTAGTTATTCCTTATCAAGGAGCTTCACCTGAACAAGCGATGAATGATATAGGGGAGCAAATGGAAAGGGAATTTAAGAAGCTAGAAGGGAGAAAAAATGTTTATACAAACGGTGTAGCCAATGCCGTATATTCAACTATTGAATTTGAAATGACAATGAATATGAAGGAAGCGGAGCAGCTCGTAAGGAGAAGTGTAGATAAATTACAGTTGCCTAAATTTGCAGGGGAACCGAGGTATGAATTAACTAAACCTGGTGGAAACCCAATAATTTTCTCAATGGGTATATATGCTTCAGATAAAAATGACGAAGTTGAAACTTATGTAAAGAATACTATAATTCCACAACTTTCTGTAATAGAAGGTATAAGTGATATAGAAATTAGTGGAACAACGGAAAAGTTTGTCATTATTCAACTCCTGCCACATCAATTGATGACAAGAGGAATTTCTTTAAACGATGTTCGAGAAGCTATTTTGGCAAATAATCTTTCAATGCCGACTGGAGACATCTCCATTTCAAATGAAGTATTGCCAGTACGAATAAATAGCGAGCTAAAATCTATTGAGGACATTAAAGACATAAAGCTTTTTACTAAAGAAGTAAATTCGCAAAATATTACAACCACGAATTTAGGCGAAATAGCTGAAATTTCATATGAAAGTGATTACACAAACAATATGACACGCATTAACGGAAAACCTGGCGTAAGTTTCAGCATTATTCCTGAAGGTGGTGCTAATACAGTAGCAATCGTTGATCAAGTGAAAAAAGAAATAAATAATTTAGCGATTCCGGAAGATTATAAAGTCGAAATCTTACGTGATCAATCCATCGAAATTAATCAATCGGTCCATTCAATGCTACGTGAAGTATTTTTAGGGGCATTAATGACAATCATCATCACCTTATTATTTTTAAAAAATATCCGTTCGACCATTATTGCCGTCATCTCCATTCCGGTCTCAATTTTTGCATCTTTTCTTTTGTTGAAAGCAATGGGATATACATTAAATATTATGACACTTGCTGGTATTGCTGTAGCAGTTGGGCGAGTTGTAGATGATTCAATTGTCGTCATTGAAAATATATTTAGAAGAGTAAGAGCTTCAAAAGAAAGAAATGTAGAATTAATAGAGCAGGCTACAAGTGAAGTAGCATCTGCGATTACTTCTTCAACGATCACAACTGTTGCTGTTTTCTTACCACTTGCCTTTGTGCCAGGAATAGTAGGAGGTTTTTTTAAGCCACTTGCATGGACTATTGTTATTTCATTGTTGATTTCATTAATTGTTGCTGTAACCGTTGTTCCAATATTGTCCAAGATCTTTTTATTAAAAATTACGCCTAAAGAATCAAGTGAAAATAGACTTCAAACTTGGTATCGCAACAGTTTGACTTGGGTTTTACATCATCGTTTAGTTACTTTAACCGTCGCAATATTAATTTTGATAGGTTCTATTTTCATTATTGCACCGAGGCTAGGGACAACCTTCTTGCCACAAGAGAAAGTGAATGATTTCAAGGTCGACATCACAATGGCAAAAGGAACTGCTCCAATGAAAACAGCTGATGTCGTAAGTAGAGTAGAAAATATATTATTAGATCGAAAGGACATCAACCTTATAAATACTAATATTGACGGACACTCTGGAAGTGCGACGATTTCATTCGTTGTCAATGATTCTGTTGGAAATTTGACCGACTATGTAAATGACGTTCGCCTACAATTAACAACGATCTCTGAACCAGAGGAAATGACAGTATCAGGTATCGGTGGAATTATAGGAGGGGAAGAAAGCAGATACACCCTAGTTGTAAACGGGGCGGATTTTGAGGATATTAAAAAAGCAAGTGAGCAGATTACAACGGCTTTAAAAGAAGTACAAGGGATGAAGGATGTTACAACATCTTTAGAAGGAGAAGTACCTGAAATCGTTTTCGATTTGGATGATAAAAAACTTGCTGCAAAAGGATTAACTCCAGCTATAGTTGCACAAAGCCTTCGAACACTCATTAATGGTGATGTAGTAACGACCATGAGACTTGAAGAGGAAACGAGAGAAGTGAACCTAGGTTTGAAAATGGATGAGGTTACATCTCTTAAAGATTTAGGACAGCTCCAAATCAGTAATGCAATGGGAATGCCTGTCTTTCTTCATGAAATAGGAGAACTGAAGAGGGTTAATAATGTAACTTCAATTACTCATCTAAATGGCAATGAATATATCATGGTGTATGGAACTATTACTGATGAAAAAGTAGGAGATGTAACTGCAAAAGCAGATAAGGTACTTAATAACTTACGGCTTCCTGAAAATATTAGCTATTATAAGGAAGGTGTATCTGCATCGATGGATGATGGTTTCAAAGATTTGTCGATTGCCATAGCAATTAGTGTTATCTTAGTTTATTTGGTTATGGTTTTTACCTTCAAAGAAGGAAAAGCACCGTTTGTTATCTTGTTCGCTATTCCATTTTCTATTATAGGTGCATTAATTGGACTTTATATTATGAAGGAACCAATCGGTATGCCAGCAATGATCGGTTTACTAATGCTAAATGGAATTGTCGTAACGAATGCTATCGTTCTAGTTGATAAGGTGAAGCAATTTGAAAGATGTGGAATGACCAAGCAAAAAGCTTTAATTGAAGCAGGGGTCGTACGTATTCGCCCAATTTTGATGACTGCAATTGCAACAATGGGTGCATTAATCCCGATGGCTATTTCGAATGAAACTGGGATGATATCGAAGTCTCTTTCTGTTGTAGTTATAGGAGGGCTATCTACTTCTACTTTTTTAACATTGTTTATCGTACCTATTCTTTATAGTCTATTTAAAAAGAATTAAAATCATAGAGAGGTAGGGACATAAGTATATTTTCAAGAAAAGAATTTCTTTACATCAGAAAAGCGCGAGAAATCAATGTTTCTAAAATTGATTTCTCGCGCTTTTTAAGAGTTGCCCAGTTTTGTCCCAGCCTTTTTAACATTAGTACCATCTTCTCCGACGCCTAACAGGTATCCTTTGCCGAGGCAGAGACTCAGCAGACGGGAAGATTGGTTGGGGGATGCTTTCAATATCAGAACGAACAATTTGGTGTTCCGGGGGTTCTACTTTTGAAAAAGTGATATTTTGAGTATTGTTCAAGAGTGGAGAAGATTGCTGATTATATTCCACATTGTCTTCTAAATGAGTTGTTTCAGTAGAGTGAGTAGTGTTTTGAGTACTAGTTAAGAGAGGGATAGTTTGCGGAGTATATTCTATTTCGTCTTCTAAATACGTTGTTTGCATTGAAGCTTGAGAGTATTCAGTTGGCGTGATGTGTGCAGTAGTGTTCAAGAGTGGTACAGTGTGCTCATTATTGCCCATAACAATAGTAGAGTCGTCATGATGCTGTTCTTGCGAATGCTCTATTTCATGTTGGATTTCAGCATGTGGCTCTTGCACAGGGTGAACATCCTCCATGACAAGTATTGGTCGCATCATGTCATGATCTTCATGCTCTAGGAAATGGCAATGCCACATATAATGACCGGCATGATCTTTCCAATGCATAATAATTTTCGTAACTTTCCCTGCTTCCGCTTTTACAGTATCCTTCCAACCTTGCTCATAGTTATGCGGTTTTTCAGGGGGACCTGTAAATTCCAGTCTACCTTCATTTTGATATAGCTCCATATCGAAAGGGCGTCGTTCTAGTATTTTAAATTGAATTAAATGTAGATGAATAGGGTGAACAAACTGCGTGGCATTGATAAAATTCCAAATCTCTATACTATCAAGTGCAGGCTTTTCGGTAGTAGGATCATGATACATACGATTATTTAATAATAACATTGGTCGACCAAAATCGTCTGTCGTAGCAGTTAATGGTAAGTGTCTCTCGATATGTGCATCGTGTGAATGTAAATCCATTGATACTGCGAGTCTTTCGGGTATTTCACTAGTATCCTCACATTTTAGAGGAAGACACACGTTAAACTGCATGATTACTCGTGTATGTTCATCAATGAAATCTTCATCAGAATTGACTAACGTTATTTCCTGACCTTCACATGATGAAAAATCGACAATAACATCTGTTCGTTCTGCCGGCAATAATTCTACAGATTGAATTTCTTGAGGGGCTGTTAAAAAGCCTCCGTCTGTTCCGATTTGTATCATAGGCTCATCGTTTGAAAGGCTAATGACATAACCTCTTCTATTCGAACCATTGAGAAAACGAAATCTATACTTACGAGGCTCGACATTTAAATAAGGCCAGACCTTGCCGTTTACAACGATGGTATTACCAACAAAACCAGGTGTAATAGATGGATGAACGGGAACTGGAAATGGTGGTTCATCAGGATAGAAAAGTGAGCCGTCTTCATTAAACGATTTATCTTGTATTAAAATAGGATACTCATAGTCACCACAAGGTAGGTTAGAACGCTCCTCAAGCGAGTCTCGAAGTAAATAAAAACCGGCTAATCCAGCATACACATTTAAACGAGTTAGCGCCATTGCATGATCATGATACCACAGTGTTGTGCCTGGTTGATGATTAGTATATTCATGTATTTCTTTATTGAACTTTGGACCTGTTTGCGCATAATCTCTTGTATACCATGCATCGGGATGGCCGTCACTCTCCCAATCTACATTTGCGCCATGTAAATGTGTAACAGTTCTTACTTCCTTTGAATCGTTTGCCACATGAAGTGAAAAATCAACGGGTAAAAAGTGGTTTAAGGGCAATTGATTTTTATATCTAACATAAATGCTTTTGTCTTTTGTAGCCTCAATTGTCGGTCCGGGATAAAGCCCGTTATAGCCCCATATGATTGATTTTGGGAAATCTTTATGGAAAGAATGCTCTGCTTGCATCATTTTAAGTTCATAATAGTTTTTTCTCTGTTGACCTTTATAATATTTAGGTTTAGCGGTAACCGGTTTTGGCAGCTCATCCACAAATTTAGGTATTGTTGCTGGATCTGTAGGATTAACTTCTTTAGTCAAAACATCACGTCCCTTTTCAATTCTTAAAATTGCTCATTACCTTATCATATGGGTAAAAACAATAGGCAACTAGGACAATAATGGAGATAATTGTTCTTAATAAAAAAATATCTACATTTAACTGTGCTATTTGTGAATTATTATAGGTTTTTTAGTGGCAAATTTTACTTCCTCTTTGCAATTGTGAATAGGAATTTTTAAATTGAAAGGGTTATTATTTTTATGGGTTGCACTAAAAAGAAAAAAATTACTACCCGAATCATTTGAAAACGTTATTCTATCAACGTACAATATATGAAATTAAGAAACACGACAGCACAAAATTGTTGTATAATGTTGTGGTATGAGGAAAGAAAGCAGGTTGACAAAAATGGAAAGCAAAATGAATGTATACGCAGTTATAAACATACAAAAGCATCAGGCATTGGGGTTAAAGAATATGCTAGATGTGAAACATAAGGTGAATATATGAAAAACTGGTTGATTTTCATTTCTGTCTTTATGGTTTCGTTGTCACTTGTCATTAGTATTTTAGTACTCTGGAAAGCCGAGGCTCCATTCCATTCAATTGAAGATCAGGCTGAACAGTTGGCACTCGATGCCAAAGCCCTCGCAATTGTCTCGGAGTCTTACACATATAATGGCAAACATTCGTATGTCACTGTGTTCGGGGTAGATGAATATGGTGATAAAAAAGCTGTCTTTGTTCCGACGAATCTAAAAGCTGATTCAATTAAGGAAGTACTTTTAAAAGATGGTATTACGGAAAAGCAGGCATTATCGGTTTTGAAAAAAGAAGGCAATGTACAAAAAGTCCTTAATATCAAATTAGGCTATGAGGAGCCAGGTGCTGTTTGGGAAATTACATACCTAAACGATCACGATAAGCTCAACTATGTCTATATTATGTTTAAGGACGGCGACTGGTGGAAGCGCATTACGAATTTATAAGAGGAGTAGATCCCGTATGAAAAATTTATTAGCAAACCGTGTAAAAACTTTAACACCTTCTTCAACTTTAGCAATTACTGCGAAAGCAAAGGAATTAAAAGAGCAAGGTATTGATGTTATTGGTCTAGGTGCTGGTGAGCCTGACTTCAACACGCCACAAAATATTTTAAATGCTGCTATTGACTCGATGGAAAAAGGTTTAACAAAATATACACCTGCTGGCGGTCTTCCAGTACTTAAGAAAGCGATTATCGATAAACTTCAACGCGACAACAATCTTACATACAAGCCGAATGAAGTAATTGTAGGTGTTGGAGCAAAACATATTCTTTATACTTTATTCCAAGTTATTTTAAACGAGGGCGATGAAGTTATTATTCCAATTCCTTATTGGGTATCTTATCCTGAGCAAGTAAAATTAGCGGGCGGTGTACCTGTTTATGTGGAAGGCACACGTGAGCAAGGCTATAAAATTACTGCGGATCAATTAAGAGCTGCTGTGACAGATAAAACAAAAGCGGTTATTATTAACTCTCCTAGCAACCCATCAGGTATGATTTATTCTCGTGAAGAGATTGCTGAAATTGCTGCTGTTGCAGAAGAAAAAGATATTTTAATCGTGTCAGATGAAATTTATGAGAAGCTTGTATACAATGGTATTGAGCATTTTTCAATTGCACAGCTATCTGATGCAGTGAAAGCACGTACAATCGTTGTAAATGGTGTTGCAAAATCTCACTCTATGACAGGTTGGCGTATCGGGTATGCTGCAGGGGATGCGGACATTATTAAATCAATGACCGATCTTGCATCACACTCTACATCAAACGCAACAACAACTGCACAATATGCAACAGTGGAAGCGTATAATGGACCACAAGACGCTGTAGAAGAAATGCGTCAAGCATTCGAATCTCGTCTTGAAAAAATTTATCCACAGGTAAGTGCAATTCCTGGCTTCAACGTTTTAAAACCTCAGGGTGCATTCTATTTATTACCAGATGTAGCGGAAGCTATGGCTCATACTGGCTATGATTCAGTAGATGCATTCGCTTCGGATATTTTAACGGAAGCAAACGTAGCAGTGATTCCAGGTTCTGGATTTGGTGCACCAACTACAATGCGATTATCTTATGCTACATCTTTAGACTTATTAGAAGAGGCAGTCCGTCGAATTGATACATTTGTAAAATCAAAATGGCAAGACTAATCCTTTTAACCAACTTTGGAGGATTTCTATGAAAAAAATTATGATTCAAGATATGCCAAAGCATATCGGCGAAACAATCAAGCTAGGTGCTTGGTTAGCGAACAAACGATCAAGTGGTAAAATTGCCTTTTTACAACTACGTGATGGTTCTGGCTTTGTACAGGGCGTTGTTGTAAAAGAAGAAGTAGGCGAAGAAATTTTTGCCATTGCAAAAGGTATGTCCCAAGAAACTTCTATGTACATTACAGGAGAGGTTAAAGCAGATGAGCGTTCAAGCTTTGGTTGTGAGCTTGTTGTAACTGGTATTGAAGTGCTTCACGCTGCAACAGATTTTCCGATTACGCCAAAAGAACACGGTCCTGAGTTTTTAATGGATAACCGTCACTTATGGCTACGTTCTCGTAAGCAACATGCGATCATGAAAATCCGTAACGAAATTATTCGTGCAACTTATGAGTTTCTTAACAACACTAGCTTTACAAAAATGGACCCGCCAATTTTAACTGGATCATCTCCTGAAGGTACTTCTGAGTTATTCCATACAAAATATTTTGATGAAGATGCATTCCTTTCACAATCTGGTCAGCTTTACTTGGAAGCGGCTGCGATGGCTTTAGGTAAAGTGTTCTCATTCGGCCCAACATTCCGTGCTGAAAAATCTAAAACACGTCGTCACTTAATCGAGTTTTGGATGATTGAGCTGGAAATGGCGTTTGTTGAATTTGAAGAAAACTTAGAAATGCAAGAACAATACGTGGAGCATATCGTGCAATCAGTTCTGGCAAATTGCAAATTAGATTTAGAGCGTCTTGGCCGTGATACATCTAAACTTGAAAATATTAAAGCACCATTCCCTCGTATTTCTTATGACGATGCCATTAAATTATTACATGAACAAGGATTTGACGATATTGAATGGGGCGATGATTTCGGTGCACCACATGAAACAGCAATTGCTAATTCATATGACAAACCTGTATTCATCACATGCTACCCAGTAGGCATTAAGCCGTTCTACATGCAACCACATCCTGACCGCGATGATGTAGTATTATGTGCAGATTTAATTGCACCAGAAGGTTATGGTGAAATAATTGGTGGTTCTGAGCGTATCCATGACTTTGATTTATTAAAATCTCGTCTTGAAGAACATCATTTATCTTTAGATGCTTATGCATGGTATTTAGAGTTACGTAAACAAGGCTCTGTGCCACATTCAGGCTTCGGTCTTGGATTAGAACGTACAGTAGCATGGATTTCTGGCACGGAGCATATTCGTGAAACAATCCCATTCCCACGTTTATTAAACCGCTTATACCCTTAAGCAATTTAGGTTTTGAAAGTGTAAAATTAAAAAAGTCGCGTAGTGATATGTCTACGCGGCTTTTCTACTTACGATGGAAAAGGAGTCAAGTATAATATGAGCGCAAATAATAATCGACTCCGTACATGGACTGAGCAGAGAATGATTCAAATTCCTCAGCTTTTTTTTCAGTTTTATAAGGAGTTAAATATTGAGGATGATGAGGCACTTATTGTTATGCATTTACTTGCATTCAATATAGAGGGGAATGATTTTCCAACGCCTAATGATCTAATGAATCGTCTAACAATGCCTAGCAATGACATTACTTCACGTCTACAGCGATTAATGCAAAAAGGTTTCCTAGGAATAACAAGCGACGTCGATGCAAGTGGCAAACTATATGAAAAATACTCGGTATACCCACTGTGGGAGCGTATTATGCAGATAATTGAAATGAAGGAACATCAAAAATCCGCAACATCACTTCGACAAGAAGAGGGGGAGGTTTTCCGATTATTTGAAGAGGAAATGGGGCGTCTTTTATCTCCTTTAGAGCTAGAAAAAATCGGATTTTGGTTAGATGAGGATAAGCACAGTCCGGCGCTTATTAAGGAGGCGCTTAAGGAGGCTGTGTTTGCTGGCAAGCTAAGTATTCGTTATATTGATCGAATATTACTGGAGTGGAAAAAGAAAAATATTACGACACCTCAGGCTGCACAGAAGCAAAGCGAGCAGTTCCGTGAAAAACAAACATTTAACCGACCGCCAGTCCGAACAGTGCAGCAAGAAACGCAGTCGACAAATAAAGTACCATTTTATAATTGGTTAGAAGAAAGAGAATAGGGGGCTTCCAACATGTTAACAAAAAAACAATGGGAGCATTGTCTAGCGGAAATGGATCGTATGTTTCCTGATGCACATTGTGAATTAGTACATGACAATCCGTTTGAACTAACTATTGCCACGTTATTATCGGCACAGTGTACAGATGTACTTGTAAACAAAGTAACGAAAACATTGTTTCAAAAATATAAAAAGCCGGAAGATTACTTAGCTGTATCTTTAGAAGAGCTGCAACAGGACATTCGCTCCATTGGTTTGTATCGAAATAAGGCAAAGAATATTCAAGCATTATGTCAAAGGCTATTAGAGGAATACGAGGGAGAAATACCTGCAAGTCGAGAAGCGCTAGTCACATTGCCTGGAGTTGGTCGTAAGACGGCTAATGTCGTGTTGTCTGTTGCTTTTGAAATTCCTGCCCTTGCAGTGGATACACATGTAGATCGCGTCTCTAAACGATTAGGGCTATGTCGCTGGAAGGATTCAGTGCTTGAAGTCGAAGAAACAATTATGAAAAAAACACCGATGGACAAGTGGTCGAAAACACATCATCAACTAATTTTCTTCGGTCGTTATCATTGTAAAGCTCAAAACCCTAACTGTCACACTTGCCCTTTACTTAATGACTGTAGAGAAGGGCAAAAGCGTTTAAAGAAAGGGTTGGTGAAGGAAGCGTGAATGTAGAGGCACTTGAAAAGGAAAAAGTAGATGCCTGGTTTGCAGAGTGGGTGGAACTCGAAGGCAAAATTCATGCAGCTCATGATGCAAGAAATGGTGAAGCAAAAGGATTGATGGACATGGCCATTCTATTGTTTAAACGCTTAGTGCAAGAAGTAGGGGATGAAGTGTTGCCTATTAACGGTGTCGAACGATTAACCTTTATAAAAGCAAAGCCTGGCCAATATGCCTGTTATCGTCAGCTCGATGAATTATTTAAGGAAACAAAAAAACGAGCAGCACGGCTACGCTTGCAGGCTGCAAAAAAGTAATACAACAAATAAACACAGAAATATAAAAAGAGGCTGGTACATAACTGGTCAAAACCTTAAAAGCGCGAGAAATCAATTAATGTTGATTTCTCGCGCTTTTCTGTGGTCAAAGTGTTGAGCCATTTCCACAGTCTATCGCTACGTTTTCGCGCAAAAAAAGTAACTTTTGAAGTTTCAAATTATCACTAGCCATGCCAAAGAAACATTCTATGTGATGTGGTTGATTGGAGTGGAGGCTGGGCGACTCCTTGGGGATTAGCAATAGAGGAACGAAGGCTAAGACCATCACATCTGTGATAACGCCTTCGTGGCCAACATCGGTGCTGCTGCCGCTGCGTTAGCACTACGCTTTCGCGCAAAAAACATCTGTTGGCCCGAGACCCTGGAGCGAAGCGAAGCGGCTCATCGGACGCCCCCAGGAAGCTTTGCTCTGTGCGAAAGCGAAGCGTCAGCGACAAAGCGCCCAGGCCGGAACGGAAATCAACCTCTCGTTTTGCTGAAGAGTCATACTTTATTATGACACTTTGACTTATAGACATATAGTTTTCCAACAACAAAAAAGCAGAGTAGCGTTATGCTACTCTGCTTTTTTTTATTCAGTACTACCGGTACCATCATCCGGTGCGGTTGGTTCAGTTGGCGTTGTTGGTGGCTTACTACCATTATTGTTGCCATTGTTACCTGGGGGGGTACCGTTATTTCCTGTATTACCGTTGTTACCATTCCCACCAGCGTTACCATTCCCACCAGTGTTAGCATTGCCATTATCATTACCATTGTTGCTGTTATTGCCATTGTTACCATTTCCGTTACCATTGTGGTTACCGTTGTCCCCGTTGTTGCCATTTTGATCAGGTGCTGTTGGCTCCTCAACATCAGGTTGATCCGGAGTATCTGGCTCTTTATCTTTATCTTTATCTTCTTCATCAGTCGTACCGGTTACTTGGAAGGTAGCTGTACCTGGTTTACTGCGTGTACCATCAACAACTGCTACGACAGAAATCGTGTAATTGCCATCTTCCAGTTGTTTGCTACTAACTGTTAAGCCTTTTTTATCCGTTTTACCAAGAGAAATAGTCTCTCCACCTTCTCGTTTAGCAGATACCTCGAAGGTAGTTGGTAGTGGTTCATCTGTTTCCGGATTAAGCATGGCATCATGCTCCCAAGAAATATTGATAGATTGACCTTCTATATCAAGGCTTGCACTTACATTGTAAGGTGTAGATAGTTCTGGCACTGCGTATTCATTTGAAACTTCCTTAGGCTCTGTACCACGTACAAATAGCTCTGTTTGACGTTTCTCACTTGGAGTGAAATTACTTGCTAATTTAAGTGGCTTTGTGCCTACTTCAATTGTAGCTTCCACAACTGAGTTTGGTTTTTTGAAACGTGGTGTTTCAACGTTCGCCGAAATCTCTTTCATAATTTGTTTAAATAAATGTTGTGGTAAACGACGTTCATCCCAAGTTGTAATAGGATCAAAGTGTCCTTCATAACCACTCCAAATAGCGATTGAATAGTTTGTAGTGTACCCAGCAAACCATGAATCCGGTACACTTGTATCCGGTAAATTATGCTTGCTAAAATCAGCAGCTGCGTAGTTTGTTGTACCTGTTTTACCTGCGATATCTAATCCAGGTACATTTGCTGCAGTACCTGATGCATCAGGCTTATTGCCGACAACGTCACGTAACATATCAGTCACCATATAAGCTGTATAATCACTCATTGCTACATTTGGCTCTGGTGTGTAGTCTTTTGTTGTTTTACCGTCACGGTAAACGATTTTTGTAATTGCATAAGGATCAGTGTAAACACCGTTATTCCCAAATGCTGCAAAGGAAGCTGCCATTTGAGTAGGAGACATTGTAATATCCCCACCACCAATTGCATCTGATTCCATAACGCTTTCAGTATTAATACCTAAACGACTAGCAAAATCTTTAGCTTTATCAGGACCGACTTCTTTAAATGCTTTAACAGCCGGAACGTTGCGTGAAGCATACAAAGCTTTACGTGCTGTTATTGCACCCATATATTTATTATCCCAGTTCCTGATCGTTTGTTTTCCTCCTGAGTAGGTCATAGGTTCATCTACAATTGTTTGACCAGTTGACCATTTTAAATTTTCAACTGCTGGTCCATAATCTAGTAATGGCTTCATCGTTGAACCTGGTTGATGTTTTAAGTCATATGCATAGTTCCAACCGCGTTCAGTCCCATAATTGCGTCCGCCACCGATTGCTTGAATTTGACCAGTTTTCGTATCAATGACTGACACACCCGATTGAATCTCTTTTGTTGGGAAGTTACTGTCATCGTTCATAATGTTTTCAACAATTTGTTGTGCTTTTGGATCAAGTGTTGTATATACTTTAATTCCTTCAGCCATTGCACTACCATCACCGTTTTGCTCTAGCTCATTTATAACGACATCAAGGAAGGCATCGTATTTAGAGCCAGAAAATTTTTGACGTGTTGCATCGTCAGCTAGGCCAGCTTGAACGTCTACTTTCTTAGCTTCTTCCATCTGAGCTTTTGTAATTTTACCATGTTGATACATTAATCCTAGAACTGTATTACGACGTTTTTCTGCAAGTTCAGGATTTTTCAATGGATTGTAAGCATTTGGACGTTGTACTAAACCTGCAAGTAATGCTTCTTCATCTAAAGTTAAATCTTTTAGTTCTTTACCATAGAAATATTGGGCTGCTGTACCGAAGCCATAAACACGACCTGACATCAGCATTTTGTTAAAGTACATTTCAAAAATTTCTTCTTTTGTATATTTACGTTCTAATTGGAAGGAAAGCCAAGCTTCCTGTGCCTTACGTTTTAATTTTTTTTCATTTTGTAAAAATGAGTTTTTAACAACTTGTTGTGTTAATGTCGAAGCCCCTTGTGCCCCGAAGCCATCACGGAAGTTAGCGAGTATTGCACCACCAAGGCGATAAAAATCCATACCACCGTGTTCGAAAAAGCGTACATCTTCCGTTGCAAGGATCGCGTTAATCATATCCTGTGGTATATCTTCATATTTTACATATTTACGGTTTTCTGCACCAATCGTTGCAAATAAATCACCGTTTTTATCATAGAATTCTGAGGAAACTGGGTCCTTCAGTAAGTTCTCATCTAGTTCAGGTGCGCTACTTGCATAATAGGCGAATAACCCCGCACCTCCAATAAAACATGCAGCTATAACAGCTACTATTGTTAATGTAATGCGCTTAAACCATTTTTTCTTCGATGGTTTCGGAGCGCTTTTTTTATTTTTTTGAGCGAGAGCCTTTTGATGCTCACCGCGTGTCGGACGACGTTCAGTCATTCTACTATCTCCTCACTTTCAGAACCATGGCTTTTTGCTTCAATTAGCTTTTGGACAATCGGTAAATAATCGATCCGTGGATAATAGCTTGTAGGAATTTCAAAAGCTTCCTTTTCTATAGTTGAAAAGGGAATCGATTTACGTTCACCGTTTTCCATCGCTAGCCAGGCCTTTTGTAAAACATCGTATGGCACGATAAAATATCGTTCAAAAGCTGAGAAACGAACGATAATAAAAGCCACACCATTTTGTTCCGTCACTTGCTGCATATGTGTCATTTGATGTACGTGAATATTCTTTAGTGGAAAACTGGTCTTTGAAGCAGTTTCCTTTGCATCAAAATCAATATAATGCCCATTCCAAACACCATTGTAATCTGTTGTCGACGGTGTCCGGAAATAAGCCTCACGAATAACTGCAGCACTTCGTGATGGGTACTCTACTTTGACGATTTGCACGGGAACAGGTTTCTTATGAATGATAGCAAGTCGCCTTTTTACATAATAATCGTTTGCTTCATTAATTTCATCTTCTAGTGTTTTCCCTCGATTACTAAAAGAAAAATCCTTGTCCTTTCCCTTTTTGGCTGTTTTTTGAACAGTTGGATTAGGGGAATATAATTTCCCATTCGGATAACGAATTGTCACGTAGTTCACCCTCTATAATACTGCTATTATACAATAGTTTACCATGATTAAGTAGCAGTTCTCCACTTCTATTAATAGTATGATTGATGCTAGATTAACTATGGTTTAAATTACCATTAAATAACTGATCTTTGGGCAATTTTCGCCTCTTAAAGTCGAAAAATATCATGTGATATAACCCGCGAATCGTCAAATTAACTGATGAAATTTCCAAACGAATTTATAGAAAAAACTGGTCTCTACGTTAGTTTCTATACTTGATAGACGATTTTGAAGACTACGAAAATAGACTAGTTCAATTAAATTTTATCGAAATACTTCTTCTTTCAGCTAACTTACGCTTATTTTGTCACGCATGAAGGTAATTTTATACATGCGAGGAATACATAAATTAAAGCAAAGGAGGCGTTATTTTGAACAAGTTAAAACAATTAGTTGCGCAGTTGGATCTGGTCAATCAATTACTGTTAACGAGAGTGTCTTTGGAAAACAACGCACAGAGCATGAATTTTTTTATGCAGCTCAAATCTGTTAGCCAGAAAGTAAGCTTAGCAGAAAAGAACTGGCAAGTAAAGAATGCTTGTTCGCCTATTAGTAGTGAAAAATGATAGACTTTGGTACACTTAACTCATATGCAATATAAATAACCCAATATGAGTATTTTTCATACATTATCTACCACGATGAGTGGTGTACCTTGAATAGGACTCATCACCAAAAGCTAGGGATGTCATTTTCTTGAAAGATATGCCATTTATATGGGCTGATTGGTGTGAAGACTGGGTAACGCTCTAGTCACTGGTGAGGCCAGAGAACGAGTCAGTGGTGGGACAAAGGCTAAAAGCATTACGTCCTGTGCTAACTCTTTTGTGGTCAACATTGTACGCTGTCGTTGCACTTTCGCACAGTCGAAACGGAAATGCATCTCAAGTTAAGGTGATGAGCCAAGCTTTAAAACATCATTGGTAGTAAAATTACTCATATAATATAAATTATTTTGTAGACTAAGATAGAACGAATTTTAAAATAGTAGGTTCGCTGCTTTCATGTAAATGCAGATGAATCTTCATTTTAAGGATGGTTACCTAAATAAGATAAAATTTTAAGGTTCATCACCAAAAGTTGTGTTGAAACGTGTGACATGTAATAGGTTAAGGCTTGAAGGACCTCAGTTGTTGCTGTCGCTCCGCTTTCGCACAGAAGAACCCCTTTTGTTCCTAAGCGACTATTGGACGCCTTCAGGAAAGTGCGCAGTCGGAACGGAGTCAACCCTACTTTATGGTGATGAACCTTCATTAATGAGATGAGGTGCGAAATTGTTGTTAATGCAGCAAACTTCCCAATTGATAGATGAATGTGAAAAATGTGTTTCACGCTTTTGGAAAATGCGTGAGGAGAATCGTACTCCTGACTTTTTTGTGGAGGTTAAGCCACACGCTGATGTCATTCACCAGCTTTTAAAGGAATGGCAGCAGGAGGCGAATGAGTGGATTCAAAAAAATAAGCCAAAATATATGCATACACAGCAAATTGCTTCAGCAGTGGAATCGATGGAGCAATTTGTTGTGCAATCCTTTTTTAAAGAAACAAGTAAAAAGCGTTTTTTAGATGCGATTCATTCAACCTCTTATACGTTAAAAATTTTTGAAAGGCTAGTGAAGGAGATAGAAACAGATGTTATCGAAAAAAAGGACCATTAGTGAACTATTAAACGAGTGGAGATATGATGAGGAGTTAAAGGAACGTATTTTACACTGGCAAACGCTTGAAGGGCGTGAAGCTAAATATGCACCTTTTCCAGAGAATTTACATCCTTCACTTGTAAAGGCTCTTCGAACAAGAGGGATAGAACAACTGTATACCCATCAACGTCAGGCGTTTGATTACGCGATGGAGGGTGTTTCCTTTACTGCCGTTACACCAACAGCGTCTGGAAAATCATATTGCTACCATTTACCGGTACTACAAAAAATATTAGAAGATAAAAATTCACGCGCGATTTATTTATTTCCAACGAAAGCTTTAGCGCAGGATCAGAAAAATGATTTAAATGAACTAATCGAACAAAGCGGTGAGGAAATTTTAAGCTATACGTACGATGGGGATACCGCGCCTGGCATTCGCCAAAAGGTTCGTAAGGCAGGGCATATTGTGATGACAAATCCTGATATGCTTCATTCGGGGATTTTGCCACATCATACGAAATGGGTTTCGTTATTTGAAAATTTACAGTATATCGTCATTGATGAGTTGCATACATATAAAGGTGTGTTTGGCTCGCATGTTGCGCACGTTATTCGAAGATTAAAGCGTATTTGTGAGTTTTATGGCAGTAAGCCGATTTTCATTTGTACATCAGCAACCATTAAAAATCCAAAAGAGTTAGCAGAAGCTTTAACGAATGAAAGCCATGCCTTAATCAGCGATTCTGGAGCGCCAGTTGGGAAAAAGACATTTCTTTTTTATAATCCACCTATCGTCCATAAAACATTTGGCGTGCGTCGAAGTGCTGTTTTAGAGGTGAGCGATCTCGCGAAAAGATTATATACAGCAGGTATTCAAACCATTATTTTTGCTAAAAGTCGTGTGCGAGTAGAAATGATTGTAACGTATTTAAAGGAGCTTACACGCAATAAGCTTTTAGATGAATCGGTGCGAGGTTATCGGGGTGGTTATTTACCATCTGAGCGACGTGTTATTGAACGAGGGCTTCGTGATGGTACTATTCAAACTGTGGTTAGTACAAATGCGCTGGAATTAGGGGTTGATATTGGCCAATTACAAGCATGTATCATGACAGGATACCCGGGAAATATCGCTAGTGCTTGGCAGCAAGCTGGTCGTGCTGGTCGTCGTCAGGACGAGGCGCTAATCATTTATGTAGCACAATCGGCAGCACTTGACCAGTACGTAGTGAACCATCCACTTTTTTTACTTGGCAGTGCACCAGAGGAAGCGCGTATTTATCCTGAAAATATGTTGATTTTAATGGATCATTTGAAATGTGCAGCGTTTGAACTACCATTTTCCGTACATGATACTTATGGTGAATATGAGATTCAGGAGTTACTGGAATATTTAGCGGAAGAAGGCGTTGTTTTTAAAACGAGTGAGAAGTGGCATTGGATGAGTGACCGTTTCCCAGCACATGACATTAGTCTTCGTTCTGCTTCACAAGAAAATGTTGTGATCATTGATATGACTGTTCCTGCACAAACAAAAGTTATCGGTGAAATGGATCGCCATAGTGCGATGACATTGCTACATGAAGAGGCTATTTATTTGCATCAGGGCATTCAATTTCAAGTCGAAAAGCTAGATTGGGAAGAAAAGAAAGCCTTTGTACGAGAAGTAGATGTCGATTACTATACTGACGCTAATTTAGCGGTCGAGATGAAGGTGCTAGAGGAAGATCGGAGCCGAGATTATCAGGGTGGAGTTATTGGCTTCGGTGATGTTGGTTTAGTCGCGCAGGCAACGATATTTAAAAAAATTCGCTTTGGTACACACGATAATATCGGCTCTGGCCCTATTCATTTACCACCAGATGAAATGCACACAAGCTCTTCGTGGCTATCATTCTCTGCACTAGAAAAATGGTCGGAGGCGGAGCTAACGGATGCTATGACAGGAGTTGCATATGCGATGAATGCGTTCATACCTTTGTTTATTCAATGTGATAGTAGTGATGTAGCAGTTGTTCCACAGGTAAAGGCAACTCATAATGAGCAACCGACGTTTTTTGTTTATGATAAGTATCCTGGTGGTATTGGTCTAAGTGAAAAAGTTTATGAACTGTGGGAAGAGCTATTATCGAGAACACAGCACCATGTAGTGAGCTGTGCTTGTGAGTCTGGCTGTCCATCTTGTATTGGGGCTCAAGATAGCTTGCAGCAGGGGAAGAAAAAAGTAATAGAGCTGCTTCAAATTTTAAATTAGAGTACAAAGAGGGTTTGATAGGGAAAAGTCTAATACTATTCCTTTAAGCCCTCTTCTTTCATGCGTATAAGTTTACGGTTGCTCTATTTGTAGCGAAAAATATACTCTCGATTATCAGAAAAAGATTTCAATTATTATATAAGGTGTGTTGATTAACTTTATCCACTAAATCCACCCGTACTCTACGACGAAAGTAAAGCGACAAGAGCACTTGTCCAGCCCTTCTGAAAATCGCCTCCTTTTTGTGCAATGGCTAAAAGTTGCACTATGATTACTATAGGTTATACTTGTGGTAAAAACTCAAAATAGTTTACAGCAAGCGAAGAAAAACGTACTACAAGTTTTAGCAATTTTACATGCAGAAAATGAGTGAAGTAAATGTCTTACGAAAATAAAATTTTACAAATGAAAAAAATGCTCGGTAAAAAAACGACAACAACTATAAAAAAAGAGGAAAAACCTGCTTATCAAAAACCTATTGCTCCAAGCTATACTGAGCAGTGGAAAAAGGCGGGCCTGACAGTTGTAGAAAATGATTTCGGTATTGTTTTTAAACGACAAGTGCGTTATCCTTTTAGTTTTCAACATGGTCATTATAAGTTGCAGTCATATTTTGATGCATTAGTAAAATGGCAAGAGGCAAAGTTCGAACATCCATATGCGTTAGAAATGAATGAAAAGGTATTGTTTTTTGATACAGAAACTACTGGCTTAAAGGGTGTAGGTACACAAATTTTTCTTCTGGGCTTTTTAGAAGTGTCAAAAGAAGATGGAAGCTTTATTTTAACTCAATATATTCTAGCCGATCCCGCACATGAGGCCGCGTTACTTTTTGAATCAAAGCTTTGGCAAAAAACAGCAACGGTTATTACCTACAATGGAAAAAGCTTTGACTGGCCGCAACTTGAAACACGTTGGACACTCCACCAAAAAGAATTACCTAAATTGCGTACACAGCGGCAAATTGATTTGTTGCATAGTTCAAAGCGTTTATGGAAAAATGATATGGAACGAATGAAATTAAAATCTGTGGAAGAAGAGAAGCTTGGTTTTTCACGCATTGGAGATATACCTGGATATCTTGCACCAATTATTTATTTAGATGCAATTAAAAGCGGTGTTCCAGATGCGCTTATGAAAGTCCTTCTTCATAATGAATGGGATTTACTTTCACTGATTACGCTTTATGTCCATTCTACAAATTTGCTATTTGAAGAGACAAGCGAAGAATCGGCAAAAACGTTTACAAATATCGGAAAATGGTATGCTGATTTAAAAGAGGGTTCACAAAGCGTAAAAGTTTTGGAAAAGGTAACGACCCAATTTGATGCACTTGAAGCAGGCAATGCACAATATTATTTAGCAATCCAGCATAAAAGAAATAAAAAGTTTAGTGAAGCAATCGATGCATTTGTGGCTGCTCTCCATTTCGTTGATCTACGAAAAAAGTTGCATGTATTAGAACAGCTCGCTATGATATATGAGCATCAAATGAAAGATTATGATCAGGCCATTTATTATACGCAAGAGGGCATAAAATTAATTAAGAATGAGCAATGGAGAGTAGAACAAAAACAGAAATGGGAAATTTCGTGGGAAAAGAGGTTACTCAGGTTAGGAAATAAGAAATAATTTCCCATGTAAACGCAAGAAACGACAAGTTTAGCCTTACATTTGATGTTTTCAGACGATATAATGTGATGAAGTATGCTATAATGTAACGCATGTAGTGTGAGGAAGGGCGATGTGAATGGATATTAAATTAACGTCAAAAATGATCCTTGAAAAGGAATTTAAGAAAAATTTTAAAGGCTACAATGTAGAAGAAGTCGATTCATTTCTTGATGAGATAATACAAGACTATGAAGCGTTTGAAAAAGTGGTGGCCCAACTTCGTGAAGAAAATAAACAGTTAAAAGAAGAAATTGATAATACTCCTAAGAGACAACCTGTCGCATCGGCTACTGGTACGACAAACTTTGATATTTTAAAACGTCTTTCGAATTTAGAGAAACACGTATTCGGAAGTAAGTTGTACGAATAATTTTTTGTCAAATATATTGTATTTATCATAAAACTCTAGTATAATCTTTTTATCATCATGAAATTCTGGTAATCGCTGCGGCGCTAGACGTCGTAGAGGAAAGTCCATGCTCGCACGGTTCTGAGATGACCGTAGTGTTCGTGCTTACTGAAAAAATAAGGTAAGGCAGCTGTAAAGGCTGACGGCGGAAGGAAAACCTAAGTCTTAATGATATGGTTGAAACTTCCTGAAAGTGCCACAGTGACGTAGCTTGCTTGGAAACATGCAAGGTGGAACGAGGTAAACCCCACGAGTGAGAAACCCAAATTATGGTAGGGGCACTCTCTTGAAGGAATTGAACGGATAGAGGGACAGAGTTCGCTCTGTAGATAGATGATTACTACCCGGCCGTACGAGGCGATAGCTGTTTGAGTACTCGGGAACAAAACATGGCTTATGGAATTTTTTGATGCTTATTTATGAAATGACAAGCGCTCTCCAATTTGGTGGAGAGCTTTTCTTTTGAATAAAGTAAGAAAAAGTTACTTGTTAATCATGTCTAGGCATGCGCGATATACGTTTGAGAATAAGGCTGTACACTGTTGGTCATGCCTCTGTCGCTACGATTCGAAACATAAACATCTAATAAACTGTTATCGCAACGATGTACATATTGTCTACATACGAGTAGACTGGCGCAAAAGCGCTTTTCTAAAAAATGAGGGTAGTAAAGAGAGATAGGATGGAGCAGAAACATGAACGGTGTGAACGATAGTCTGGAGAAGCTAAATTCGATTTCCAAATATCCTACTGCATTAATGACAAAAATCTTCGAAAATGTATCTGAAGGCATCATGATTACGGATAAAGAGAAAAGAATAGAATTGGTCAATCCTGCATTTGAATTTGTTACCGGCTATAAGCGTAATGAAGTGATTGGAAAAACGCCAGCCGTTCTACAGTCAGGTGTTCATGAATTGCAATTCTATTTAGATATGTGGCAAAAGATACGACAAGAAGGCAATTGGCAGGGGGAAATATGGAATCGCCGTAAAACCGGAGACGTATATCCAGAATGGTTAACAATTGTTGGTGTAGCCAATGATGAGGGAGAAATTACAAATTACTGTGGTATTTTCTCAGATTTGTCTGAAAGAAAAATAGTAGAAAATGAACTAGAAAAGCGTTTATTAACTGACTCATTAACGGAAGTATCAAATCGATTTGCATATATTGAAAGAATGGATAATCTATTAGAATCAACTTCTACTATTTCTCATTCAGTACAGCATGCAGTCTATTTTTTAGATTTAGATCGATTTAAGCAAATTAATGATACGTTAGGTCATGCAGTCGGAGATACCATTCTAGTCGAAGTGGCGAAACGCTTAAAAACATTGTTAAAAAATAAAGATATCATTGCTAGATATGGCGGTGACGAATTTATTATTACGTTAACAAACGTGAAGAATGCTAAAGAAGCCGCAAATTTTGCTGAACAAATTATTGGGATTATTGAACAGCCTTTGGATATTAATGGTCAAGATATTTTTATTTCTACGAGTATTGGTATCAGTATGTATCCATTAGATGGTGAAGCAACGGAGCAATTGATTCATTGCGCTGACAAGGCAATGACTTATTCAAAAAAGAATGGGCTTAACGACTATGCGTTTTATTTTGATGAATTGAAGACTGACTCTCAGCGTGTTTTATTATTAGATTCAGAACTACGAAGAGCCATCGAAAACCGAGAATTTGAGCTGCATTTCCAACCTAAAATATCTATGGAAAATGAAGAGATTCAAGGATTAGAGGCACTTGTTCGTTGGAATAGTGAAAGATTAGGATTTGTCTCTCCAGCAGAATTTATTCCTTATGCAGAGGAAACAGGATTAATCATTCCTTTAAGTGAAGTGATCATAGAAAAAGCTTGTGAGGCAGTTATAGAGATGCGTCAAGGTGGCTACAAAACGCCAGTTGCTATTAATATTTCAAGCATTCACTTTAAGCAACAAAACTTTTTAGACTCTGTTCAGTCAATATTAGAGCGTTATAACACACCTGCTAACAATTTTGAAATCGAAGTTACAGAACGTACTGTGATGAACAGTGCCAATGAAACGGTTAGCAAGCTTGTGCAACTGAAGAAAATGGGCTTTAAAATTTCTATTGATGATTTTGGGACAGGTTATTCGTCTCTTAGTTATTTAGTTCGCTTCCCCCTTGATTATTTAAAAATCGATCGCAGCTTCATTCAGCATATTGGCTCACTCGATGAAAAACAGGCAGTAGTGGATGCGATAATTCAAATGTCGCATCGCCTAAAAATGAAAGTTGTTGCTGAAGGTGTAGAACAAGCACAACAAGTGGATATACTACGTAAAATGAACTGTGATATAATTCAAGGTTATTATTACAGCAAACCGTTGCCACTTCACGAACTTATTGAGTTTATGGAGTATTGGGAAATTGAACATCAAGGAAGGAATTAGTGTATGGCAAACTATAAATTAGTAGCAACTGCTGCAATGGGATTAGAGTCGATTGTAGCACAAGAGGTACAGGCATTAGGTTATGAAACAACAGTCGATAACGGTAAAGTGTATTTTGAAGGTGACGAGACGGCCATTGCACGAACAAACTTATGGCTACGTGTAGCTGACCGAGTAAAAATCGTTGTAGGACAGTTTCCTGCTAAATCTTTTGAACAGTTATTTGAAAGTGTAAAAGCTCTACCTTGGGAAAAATACTTACCAGTTGATGCGGCTTTCCCAGTATCGGGGAAATCTGTTAAATCCAAATTATTTAGTGTACCCGATTGTCAGGCAATTACTAAAAAAGCAATTGTAGAGCGCATGAAACAACATTATAAGCGTTTAGGATTTTTAGATGAATCTGGTGCAACTTATAAAATTGAAGTTTCAATTTTAAAAGATGTGGCTACACTTACTATTGATACTTCGGGTGCGGGCTTGCATAAGCGTGGTTATCGTCAAGCACAGGGCGAAGCACCATTAAAAGAAACATTAGCAGCGGCACTTGTACAAATTTCAAAGTGGAATCCGAATCGACCATTTGTTGATCCATTCTGCGGTTCAGGTACAATTGCATTAGAAGCAGCAATGTTTGGACAAAATATTGCACCGGGCTATAATCGTGAATTTATATCAGAGCATTGGCCATGGATGAAGGCAAAAATTTGGGATGCAGTGCGAGATGAAGCGGATAGCTTAGCGAACTATGATCAGCCATTAGAAATTATCGGGTCTGATATAGATCATCGTATGGTGAGTATTGCACAAGAAAATGCACTAGAAGCAGGTTTTGGTGATATGATGACGTTCAAGCAAATGCAAGCACGTGATTTTACAACACTGCTAACAGATGGTGTTATGATTGGTAATCCACCATATGGAGAGCGTATTGGCGACATCGAAGTCGTGGAACAGGTAATTCGTGATTTAGGAAAAGTTATGAAAAACTATCCGACTTGGTCTGTATACATGTTGTCTTCAATGAAAAACTTTGAGGAATTGTACGGTCGTCAATCGACGAAGAAGCGTAAATTATTCAATGGCTTTATTGAAACGAATTATTACCAGTTCTGGGGACAAAAGTCTAAAAGAGATTAACAAACGGTAACGGAAGATAAGAATTTTTCTTATCTTCCGTTTCGTCGCGTATAATAGGAACAGATAGTTAGAGGGGGAACGTCAATTGCGTAAATCTTTACCATTTGTATTAACGAAGGACCGCTCATTTTTTGAGTCATTAGGTGACTGGATGGGGGACGTCCTTTACGATGAATTACCTGAAAAGGGCTTTGAATGCCGTGATGAACAAATTTTTATGGCATATCAAATTGAGCAGGCCTTAAAAGAGAAAAACGTGCTTTTTGCAGAGGCAGGTGTAGGGACTGGGAAAACAATTGCCTATTTACTACCTGCAGTATCTTATGCACGCTATACTGGAAAACCAGCTCTGATCGCATGTGCTGATGAAACCTTAATCGATCAGCTAGTAAAAGAGGGCGGCGATATTTATAAGCTACAAAAAACGTTAGGTCTTGAAATTGATGTTCGCTTAGCAAAGTCACGAGACCAATATTTATGTTTAAAGCGTTTTGAGGAAGCTGAAAAAGTAGTGTCCGATGAATGGATCGACGATATTGCGTTTTCTATACCTGATGGAGTATATGCACAAGGCTCGATGATTGCTATACAACCTTATGGTGAACGTAGTGATTATCCAACTGTCAGTGATGAAGATTGGCAAAAAGTAAACTACAACTCGATTATGCAGTGTTCAGTATGTGACCTACGTAATCGATGTGGTCAAACATTACATCGTGCACATTATCGTAAATCGGCGGATCTCATTATTTGTTCACAAGATTTTTTAATGGAGCATTTAGCTACAAAGGATTCTCGTGAACGTGAAGGGCAATTAGCTTTATTACCTGAAGTGTCAATGATGGTGCTAGATGAAGGCCATTTATTAGAATATGCCGCACAAAAAGCAATGACGTATAAAGTACAGGCGACAACAATTGTTACATTGTTAGAGCGTTTAATGGTAGATGGTGTGCGAGAACGTACATTATATGCGATGGAAAAATTACAAGATGACCATGAGTTATTTTTTGACCAGCTACGAGATGATCTAGTAGCTTCTGAAGAAGAGCGTAAACGTATTAATAAATCGCCAAATTTATTGAAATACGGTAAACAACTTATTGCTGATGTTGAAACATTACTCGAGGAACTTGTCTTTGAATCTGAAATGTATATGATTCCAGAGTATGAATTAAATATGGCAGAGGAGTATTTAGAACAATACGAGGCTTCCTTACGTATTTTCATAGCGCAGGGAGATGCAGTCGATTGGTTAGAGGAAACTGATGGAGAGGAAACGCTCGTAATTATGCCGCGTCTCATCACAGAAGTTTTAGAAGAAAAATTATTCTCTAAAAAACTTCCAATAATATTCTCTTCAGCAACTTTATCAGTCAACAAAGATTTCTCCTATATTGCTTATAGCTTAGGAATTCGTGATTATCAATCGTTCTCTGTTCCATCTCCATTCGATTATGAAGAAGTTATGCGAATTTACTTACATGAGCTATCTCAAAAGGGGAAAACGGCGCGTGTTCAACAGCTATTACGTGACGGTGAAAAAACATTAATTTTGTTTAAATCAAAACAAGCAATGTTAGATTTCAAAGCAGAGTTACCTCTTATGGAACGGATGTATGTAGCGTTTGAGGGGGACCGTGAACTATCAGGAATTGTTCGTGATTTCCAAGAAGGCACCATCAAAACATTATGCTCCTATCATTTATGGGAAGGTCTAGATTTGCCGGAGGAGGCATTAACACGAGTTATTATTTATGATTTGCCTTTCCCACCACATGATCCATTATTTGATGCGAAACGTACATTTGCAGAAAATCCATATGAAGAAGTGGAATTACCGTTTATGCAACTTCGTTTACAGCAAGGAATGGGGCGTTTAATTCGTACTTCAAACGACCATGGAGATATTCATATCTTGTTAAATGAAGAAGAAGCAAAGCAACGTGAAACATTTGAAAATATATTAGCCGTTACACCAGAAATAAAGTAGAAAAAAGCGAGTTTGCAGCTGTTGCAATCTCGCTTTTTTTATATATTAATATAATATTTATATCGTGAGATAATGATGAGATTGAAAAAAAGTGTTGAATATTTCTCTTTTAAGCTATATAGTTCTTTGTAATGTAACGAAAATTATTAAAATAAATTATTTTTTATATTGAAAATAATTTTGCAAAAGGTTTATAATGATGACAAGAAATTTCAAGAATAATCAACGTTAATTTTTGATTATTCTATGATAGGGGGTTTGAGCCTGTCGAACATTCAATCGCTGTGCCAAAAATTTACGAGCTTATCTGCAACAGATGTAGAAAAGTTAATAGAAATAGAAGCTACATTATCGTATTATGCTGAGTTGACAGATTGTTATATGTTCATAGATTGCATGCTGGAAAACTTACCACATGCAATTGTTGTGGCAGAAGCTTTCCCAAAAACAGAAAGAGGCTTATACGAAAAATCTGTAATTGGCAAATTTGTCTTTGAAAGCTTCGAGCCAGCAGTATTTGCTGCTTTTAAAAATAAAGAAAAATCATCAATTACTAGAGCAATCACTCAGGAAGGTATAACGGTTGAACAAAACGTTGTCCCTCTCTTTAATAACCACCAACAGGTTATTGCAGTGTTAATCCAGGAAAAAAAGGTGGAAATGCAAACAACACCTCAAGATGATTTTCGTCATATGCCTTTTGCATTAATTGAGCATATTGTAGAGCCAAATTCTCAACCGATTCCAGTAGTTTCTGATTTGCTAGTTGAATCAATTATTCTCACAAATCATGAAAATAAAGTGATCTATAGCAATCCTGCAGGTTACCGATTTATATCGGAACTAACAGGGCTAGAACGTTTTGACAACGTTGCATTGAATAAGATTTTACCTTTTTTACAGGAGGTCTATGATAAAGGCGATGATGTCTTTTTCTTAGAAATTACGATTGATCGTAAATCCTTTATTGTAAAGAAAATTCCTATTCGTGATCAAAACGATAGAGTGACACTCCTCATTATTCATGATCTTACAGAGCTTAAGCTAAAAGAAAATGAACTAATGATGAAAACATTTGCTATACGAGAAATTCACCACCGAGTGAAAAATAATTTACAGACAGTTACAAGTCTATTGCGCTTGCAAATGCGAAATGACTTGTCAGCTTCAAGTGCAAGTGCTTTTCAAGAGGCGTTAAATCGAATATATAGTATTTCATCAGTTTATGAACTTATTTTAGAAAATGAGGATAACGCTGAAGAGAAAGTAGACGTTATCGCGTTGGCTAAAAAAATTGGACATAAAATGGTTGGGACATCCAACACACCATCTATTCAGTTGACTTTTCATGATGATAATGTACAGTTATTTTGTCATTCTAAAAAAGCTGTTTCGCTCGCGTTAATCATTTGTGAGCTACTGCAAAATGCACTGAAATATGCTTTTACTGGTCGTGAGGAGGGTACAATCAATATTCAATTTCAACAGGATGCTTCCACTATTTCACTTTATATTTCTGACAATGGCGTTGGAATGCAAGAGGTGAAGGCATCATTTGGAATGGAGATTATTACAAGGCTTGTTGAATATGATTTAGCTGGCACATTTTCAATTATCCCTAGTGAACAAGGTACACATACTCAAATTCAGTTCCCTGTAAGTGAGGAGGTATTTATCCTAAATGACTAGGAAAGTTATGATTGTCGAAGATGAGTCACTTATTGCCATTGATTTGAAGTTTATGCTAGAAGATAACGGCTACGAAGTGGTAGCACAAGCGAATAATGGAGAATCGGCAATTGAGTTGGCTTTTACACATAAGCCACAGTTAATCTTAATGGACATTAAAATGCCAAAGCTAGATGGTTTGAAGGCAAGCAA
Source organism: Lysinibacillus sp. NPDC056185 (assembly GCF_047737915.1). NCBI lineage: Bacteria > Bacillati > Bacillota > Bacilli > Caryophanales > Bacillaceae > Lysinibacillus > Lysinibacillus sp. NPDC056185. The sequence goes on along the minus strand of NZ_JBLLLQ010000001.1, from coordinate 277,678 downwards.
AATTATTGAACAGCAGCTCGGTATACCGGTGCTATTTATATCAGCTTATAGTGAAAAAGAATTGTTACTGTATATGAAGCAGGACAATATTTTAGGCTATGTTATGAAACCGTTTTCTGAGAGGAATGTCCTTCCGGCGTTGGAAGTGGCATTTCACCAGATTGATAAGTTCAACCGTCTAAACGGGGAATTGCTGCATAAACAAACAGAATTAGAAAAGCGAAAAATAATCGAACGAGCAAAAGGTTTGCTAATGCAGTCAGAGAACCTTAGCGAGGACGAAGCTTATAAAAAAATTCGCAATGAGAGTATGCAGACTCAACAGGAAATGGCGCTTATTGCAAGGCGCATTATAAATACCTTACAAGTAAATAGTTAAAGCAAAGACGCTTTAAAGAGAATTCCTCTTTAATGCGTCTTTTTTTATCTTCATTCAGAGATGTTTTCTGTGGCGAAAACAAAGCGCCAGCCACAAGTGTTTTCTGTGCGAAAGCGCAGCGACAGCAACAAGTGTTTTCTGTGCGAAAGCGCAGCGACAGCAACAATTACGCCAAGGCGAAATTGATAAATAGAAAAATTAAAGGGGGGATGAGTAGGATGGCAATGGTAGGAACGGTGATCGTTTATATTATTATGACCTGTGCAGTTTTAGGGGCAATCGGAGCAATTCGAGATGCTGAATATGGAATCGGGAAAGAGTTTATGAATGGTATTCATACGGTTGGACATATTTTTGTACCTGCTGCAGGGATCATGGCTGCTATACCTTACTTAACGTGGTTTATAAGTCATTTTATTAGTCCGATTTTTGAATTGATTGGTGCAGATCCAGCAATTGCAGCAACGACAATTTTAGCCTCGGACATGGGAGGATACCAATTAGCGAATGCGTTAAAAGAGTCTTATGAAGGATGGGTTATGGCTCTAGTTGTCGGATTTATGTCAGGCGCAACAATCGTGTTCTCTATTCCGATGGGACTTGCCATGTTAGATAAGCGTGATCATAAATATATGGCTTTAGGTATTATGGCGGGTGTTTTAACAATTCCGATTGGAGCATTTATTTCTTCCATCATGATTGTGACGTTTAATACAGATGTTCGTGAAGTGATTAGTACAACAGCTGCACCAACATACGTGTTTGCCATTTCTGTTTTACAAATATTAATTAATTTATTGCCTTTATTTATTTTCGTAGTGTTAATTGCGCTAGGTCTTAAACTAATTCCGAATGGCATGATCAAAGGTTTCATGATTTTTGGACGCGTGATGGATGCTGCTATCAAGCTTGTGCTAGTGTTCTCGATTGTAGAAATATTCACAGGTGTTTTCACCAAAATTTTTGGTGCGTGGGGCTTTGATCCGATCATGGCAGATGAAATCGATCAATTCCGGGCATTAGAAACAGCAGGGTATATCGGTATTATGTTATCGGGTGCATTCCCAATGGTGTACTTAATAAGAAAATATGCATCGAAACCTCTAGAAGCAGTAGGTGGAAAATTAGGCTTATCATCAGTAGGAAGCGCAGGTCTTTTAGCGACGATTGCCAATATTTTAGCCATGTTTACACTCGTTCGACATATGCCGCCGAAAGATAAGGTTATTAACATTGCCTTTGGTGTTTGTTCAGCATTCCTACTAGGAGATCATTTATCGTTTACGGCTAATTTCCAGCCGACAATTATTTTACCTGTTATTACTGGTAAGTTTTTAGCGGGTGTAATCGCTATTATTTTAGCCTATAAATTATCTGTTCCAACAGCTCTAAGGCTAGAACAAGAGGATCGCAAGGCAGGCATTATTAAAGAAGGTGAATATTTAACAGATAAAAATCTTGAAAGGAGTGATGATGTGTGAGTGAAGAAAAGAAACGCTTTATTCAGGAGTTTGTGCCAGGAAAGCAACTAACATTGAGTCATCTAATAGCAAATCCTGATCCTGAGATGTTTCAAAAGCTCGGCATTCAAGAAGCCGGTGCACTAGGCATCATGACTTGTACACCGAGTGAAACAGTTATTATCGCAGGAGATTTAGCAACAAAGGCAGCCAATGTAAGACTAGGATTTTTAGATCGCTTTACTGGCAGTCTCGTTATTGTTGGTAGTGTTTCCGAGGTTGAAATGGCGATGTTAGAGATTAATCGTTTTCTATCAGAGATGCTAGGCTATACGCCATCAAAAATAACCAAGTCATAGGATGTGCCATATGAAAAATCGAGTAATGATCATAGGTGGTGTGCAAGCAGGTAAGTCGACACTGATGAATGCGTTATTGGGGAAAGATAGACAAGCCAATAAAACACAGGCGCTCGTTTATGATGACTGGATTGTTGATACACCAGGAGAATATATAGAAAATCCGATGTATTACAGAAACATTATGGCAACATCGCTTGAAGTGACACATGTGATTTATTTGCAGGATGCCACCTCATCAAAGAGTGTTTTTCCTCCGCAATTTAGCTTAGGAATTCCTAAAATACAAATTGGTGTCATTACAAAAATTGATGCACCCCTTGCAGATGTAGAAAGAGCAGTATCGCTATTACAAAATGTCATGACGCATGGTCCTATTGTGAAAACCTCTTCGTGGCAAAAGCTAGGTATTGAATTTATTGCACCACTTATACAGCTCAGTACTGAGGAAGAAATTCGTCAATTTGTGAAGAATCGTGATAGTCCTTATCTCATGTATTGCCCGTAGTGGCGAGAGGGGAGAGTAAATTGAAGACAGAAAAAATTTATAGTGCAGGCATTGATATTGGTACAAGTACAACAAAGATGGTTGTCAGTAGTTTTCTGTTGAAAAACGTTGCAGGTGTAACGCATGTGCCACGCATAGAAATTATTGAAAAAACGATTTTGCATCAAAGTCCAATTATTAGAACACCGTTTATCAATAAAGAAATTATCGACATGGAAAAAATCGAGCAATTTATTTTTCAGCAATATCAATTGGCTCACATTTCACCGGCAGATATTTCAACAGGTGCCATTATCATAACAGGCGAATCTGCCACAAAGGAAAATGCCAGCGAGGTTGTTCATGCGATTGCAGATACAGCCGGGCACTTTTTAGTTGCTACTGCTGGACCTGATTTGGAAGGGATTATTGCGGCAAAAGGCTCAGGTACATTACAGCAATCTAAAAATACTGCCAAAGTTATCGCTAACATCGATATCGGTGGTGGTACAGCAAATATTGCGGTAATGCAATTCGGAGAAGTAATGGGTACGTGTACATTGCATGTCGGTGGAAGACTTATAGAATTTCAGAATGGCATTGTTCAATCGATTTCACCACCCATTATGAAACTAATGGAGAAATGGTCAAAGCCATTAACGGTTGGTGATTCAGCAGAAGATGTACGTGTCATACAACTAATACAAGAAATGGCGGATATAGTAGCGATGACGCTAAGCGGACAATTAACAGAAGAACAGCATCCTTTATTGCTAGGACATTTGCCAACTTGGGATAAACCAATTGATGCAATCGTTTTTTCTGGTGGGGTAGCTGCCTGTATTTATGAAAATGAATGTATAAATCGACAGTATGATGATATCGGTGAAAAATTGGCAAAAAAGCTTTTACAGCATGAACAGCTACAATCCTTTTTATGGTTAAAACCAGAGGAAACAGCGAGGGCAACAGTGACTGGTGCGGGTACGCAAACAACTGAGATTAGTGGTGCAACGATTCAGGTAGATGCGGAAGTATTGCCTTTGAAAAATGTGCCTGTTTTCAATTGCCATATGGATACGCACAGCAAAGAATTCGACTATGCGGTGAAAACAGCTGTTGCACGAGCTGATGCTCTCTTTTCTATACAGGAGAATCGTTCTCCGTTTGCACTTTATTTTAGTCATTTACCCTATTTAAGCTTCCAGGATGTCCATATATTATGTGAGGCCATTTTGAAGCACTTAGCTATGAGAAGCTCCAAGGAAATACCAATTATCATAGTCATTCAATCAGATTATGCAAAGGTTATTGGGCAAACGATACGAGCAATCAATCAAACAGTTCCCATCATTTGCATCGATCAAATCAAAGTAGAAACAGGTGATTATATTGACATTGGGGAAGTACTACCATCTGGTGTTGTCCCAGTCGTTGTAAAAACACTTGCTTTCCATTCAAAGTAAGGAGGATGAATGTGAATCTATCGGTGATATTTGGTGGAGAAAAATATAATTTTAATTCATTAAAAGATGTAATGGCTAAGGCCAATGAAGAAAAATCAGGAGATCAGCTAGCTGGAATCGCGGCTGAATCTGTACAGCAACGAATTGCGGCAAAGGCCGTTCTCAGTGAGCTGTTAGTGAAGGATATAAGAGAAAATCCATTAGTTCCTTCTGAAAATGATGAAGTATCACGCATTATTGAAGGTGATATCAATGAGCAAATTTATGGAGAAATTAAAAACTGGAGTATCGAGCAACTAAGAGAATATATTTTATCCAACGAAACAGGCGACCGGGAATTAAAACGCTTAAGCAAGGGCATGAATTCAGAAATTATTGCGGCCGTTACTAAGCTAATGTCTAACTTAGATCTCGTCCATGCTGCCAATAAAGTAGAAATACTGTCAACTTGTAATATTACGATCGGACAAAAGGGCACACTTTCCTCAAGATTACAGCCGAATCATCCAACAGACAATATTGACGGGATTATTGCCTCATTAAAAGAAGGATTGTCCTATGGTATTGGCGATGCAGTCATTGGAATTAACCCAGTAGATGACTCAGTTGAAAGTGTGAAAAAAGTATTGCAAGCCACAAAGGAATTTATCAATGATTGGTCGATTCCTACACAAAACTGTGTGTTAGCACATATTACAACACAAATGAAAGCTATTAAACAAGGGGCGCCAGCCGATATGATTTTCCAAAGTATTGCTGGAACGGAAATTGCCAATCGCTCGTTCGGCATTTCTGCTGACTTAATAAGAGAAGCAGAAGAGCTTGTTAAAAAGCAAGGAACAGGAACAGGTCCGAACTTATTCTATTTTGAAACTGGACAAGGTTCGGAGCTATCTGCTGAGGCACATATGGGTATTGACCAAGTAACACTTGAATCGCGCAATTACGGCTTTGCTAGACACTTTAATCCGTATATTGTGAACACGGTTGTTGGCTTTATTGGACCCGAGTATTTATACAATAACAAACAGGTTATACGTGCAGGACTAGAAGATCATTTTATGGGCAAAATGCACGGCATCCCAATGGGCGTTGATATTTGTTACACAAACCATATTAAGGCAGACCAAAATGATGTTGAAGATTTAAGTGTTTTACTAACAGCAGCTGGTGTCAATTTTATTATCGCTGCACCTATGGGCGACGATATCATGCTGAATTATCAGTCCATGAGCTTCCATGATGTCGCTACATTACTTCAAACATTTGGTAAAAAACCAGCACCTGAATATCTAGCGTGGTTAGAAAAAATGGGCATTTATGAAAATGGTCGTCTATCTGCAAGAGCTGGCGATTTATCTATATTTGAAAGGTAGGTGAGTCCATTGAATGACCAACTAGTATCGATGATTACTCAGCTCGTAATGGAAAAGATGGGCAATAATGCGTTAGACAAATCTTCTCATGACATAGAAGTGCTAACAGAAGACCAAAAGGAACCACTTATTAAGTTTCACGATACAGTAGCTAATGCTAAGTATGCTGATGAAGTAGCAAGTCCGAGCGTAACAGAACAATCTAATGAACCACTAATTAGACTTTATCATACTGAATCAAGTAATCATGAACAATCATATTACAGTGCAAGTAATCATGAATCGACTTACACCTCAGTACCTATCACAGCTTTTAAATTTGAAGAGGATGAAGTGTCTGAAAGTGTTCAAGCTGCAAAAAAGCATACACCAGCAAGAATAGGTGTTGGCAGAGCTGGAACAAGACCTAAAACAAAAACTTGGCTAAAGTTCCGACTCGATCATGCGGCAGCAGTAGATGCAGTATATGGAGAAGTGACAGAAGGGCTACTACAAAAGCTCGATGTCTTTCAAGTAACATCAAGAGTGACAGATAAGGAAGAATACATTACTAGACCGGATTTAGGTCGTCGTTTATCAGATGAAGCAAAGACACTTATTCAATCGAAGTGTAGAAAAAACCCAAAGGTACAAATCATTATTTCTAACGGATTAAGTGCAAGTGCGATTGAAGAAAATGTGCAAGATGTTTACTTAGCGTTACAGCAAAGTCTTAGTAATTTAAATATTGAAATAGGAACTACTTTCTATATTGATAAAGGGCGTGTTGCTCTTATGGATGAAATTGGTGAGCTTTTACAAGCAGAGGTGATCGTTTATTTAATAGGTGAGCGCCCTGGACTTGTATCAGCTGAGTCGATGAGTGCCTATATATGCTATCAACCTAGAATGGGCACTGTAGAAGCAGATCGAATGGTCGTTTCGAATATTCATAAAGGTGGTATCCCGCCATTAGAGGCAGGTGCATATTTAGGAACAGTCGTTCAAAAAATATTGCATTACAAGGCAAGTGGAGTAGGTCTTGTGGCAAAAGAAAGTTAGGGGGCCAAACAATGAATCCTCAAAAAATTATGGCAGAAATTTTGGCAATGCAAATCATTCCGAGAGTGAATAATGAATTAGCAGAGCAATTAGATTTAAAGCCATATCACAATAGCATTGGACTCGTAACTCTAACAATAGATGATGTTGGATATGTAGCGCTGGACGAGGCTACGAAAAAAGCAGATGTTGATGTTGTTTATGCAAAAAGCTTCTATGCTGGAGCGGCACACGCATCTGGGCCATTATCTGGTGAGGTCATTGGCATCATTGCTGGTAGCTCGCCTGATGAAATACGCAGTGGTTTCGATGCGATTCAGCAGAAAATCCAGTTTGATACGTATTTTGAAGCCATTCTTCAAAATGAAAGCCACGCTCTTTTTGCACATACTGTAGCGAGCTGTGGTACGTATTTGGCAGAGCTAGCAAACGTAAAGGTTGGAACAGCCCTTGCATATTTAATTGCACCGCCACTTGAGGCTGTAGTTGGTTTAGATGCTGCATTAAAAGCGGCAGATGTAGAGTTAAAGGTTTTCTTTGGTCCACCATCTGAAACCAATTTCGGTGGCGGTTTAGTAAGTGGTAGCCAATCTTCCTGCCAAGCTGCTGCTAATGCTTTTAGAGAAGCTATTGAAATTTTAGCGAGAAACCCAGTTGTTTAGAAAGGAGGGGCTTTAGTGGCCACACTAGATAAAGATTTATTAGCAATTCAAGAAATGAGAGACGCCGTGAGACATGCCAATATTGCACAGGCTGCTTACATGCAGTATTCACAGCAGCAAGTTGATCATATCGTCAAGGCTGTTGCAGATGCCGCATTTAAAGAGGCAGAACGTTTGGCAAATATGGCCGTTCAAGAAACAGGAATGGGCATACCTAATCATAAAAAAATGAAAAATGAGGTAGCCTCTAGAGATGTCTATGAAGATATTAAAGATTTGAAGACTGTTGGTGTCGTTGGTGTCGATCGAATGAAAAAAGTGACAGAGATTGCTAGTCCGTTTGGAGTCATCGCGGGCATTGTACCAACGACAAATCCAACATCAACAGCAATCTTTAAAACACTTATCTCATTGAAAACTAGAAATGGTCTCGTACTAAGCCCACACCCATATGCGGTTAATTGTACAAAGGAAGCTTTAGAGATTTGTAGAGTAGCTGCAGAACAAGCAGGAGCACCAGAAGGATTGCTACACTGTTTAACAATGTCTTCTATGGAAGCTACGCAGCAATTAATGAAGCACCCAGATATTCACTTAATTTTAGCGACTGGTGGTGGTGCACTAGTAAAAGCAGCCTATAGTTCAGGCAAACCTGCTTATGGTGTAGGACCAGGAAATGTGCCAGCTTACATTGAAAAATCGGCGAATATATCCAAATCTGTTCGCCAGCTTGTCCAAAGTAAGTCTTTTGATAACGGTACAATTTGTGCTACAGAACAATCGATTATTGTAGATAAAGTCATTGCCGAACAAGTTTTAACAGAGCTAAAGAAAAACAACGCTTATATTTTGAGTGATGAAGAGAAGGTGAAGATGGAGAAGTTGATTTCTCCTATCCCTGGGAAGGTAAATCCTCAAATTGTAGGTAAGTCAGCAGCTTGCTTAGCTGATTCTATTGGTATTACCGTGCCGGAAGATACAAAAGTACTTGTTGGTATGGAAACGATGATTGGCAAAAACATTCCATTTTCACTGGAAAAACTATCACCGATATTTGCGTTATACACTGTCGAGGACAGTACAGAGGCAAAACAGGTGATGATTGATTTATTAAACATAGGTGGACGCGGGCATACATGCTCGATTCATACAGAAAATACAGCTTTAGCTGAGCAGTTTTCAGTTGAATTACCGGTGTCTAGAATTGTTATTAATACATTATCATCCATCGGCGCTGTTGGTGGAACTACTGGATTGGCCCCATCCTTTACATTAGGGTGTGGTACGTTTGGTGGCAATATTACGTCCGATAACATTACAGCGAGACATTTATTGAATATTAAACGAATGGCTTACGGCATTAAAGATGTAGAAGTGCCAAAACCAGAATTTTTAGCAAAACCAGTAGTAGAGAATATCAAGGCACAAGATCCATCTTTGGATACAGCAGTAGTTCAACAAATTGTTGATCAAGTATTAAAACAAATAACATTACAAAATAAATAATTTGGAGGAATGACAAATGAGTACAGCATTAGGAATGGTAGAAACAAAAGGATTAGTAGGAGCAATTGAAGCAGCAGATGCAATGGTGAAGGCTGCTAGTGTTAATTTAGTAGGAAAAGTACATGTTGGTGGCGGTATTGTCACTGTATTAGTTCGTGGTGATGTCGGCGCAGTAAAAGCAGCTACAGACGCAGGTGCAGCAGCGGCCCAACGTGTTGGAGAACTTCTATCAGTTCATGTAATCCCACGCCCACACCATGAATTAGAATTAATTTTACCAAAAGCAGAAGCTTAATTTTATTTCTGTCCAGACAAGGGCGACGGAAAGAAAAAGTCGGAGTGACGGATAGAAGTCAAAGCGACGGAATGAAGATCCGAGGCGACGGAAGGTAGTCAAAGCGACGGAAAGAAGATCCGAAGCGACGGAAAGAATCAACGAAGTGACGGATAGAAAAGCCGAAGCGACGGAAAGAAGTGCCGAAGTGACGGATGGAAGTCAAAGCGACGGAAAGAAGAGCCGAACCGACGGAAAGAATCATCGAAGTGACGGATAGAAAAGCCGAAGCGACGGAAAGAAGTGCCGAAGTGACGGATGGAAGTCAAAGCGACGGAAAGAAGAGCCGAACCGACGGAAA